>CAYQBR010000035.1:0-10181 GCA_964415735.1 uncultured Klebsiella sp.
TGAAAGCAATGATTGAATATATGTCTCAGGTGTTGTCTGAAGGTGGTCGCATCGAGATTCGTGGATTCGGCAGTTTTTCACTGCACTACCGAATTCCGCGAGTCGGGCGCAATCCCAAGACGGGTACGCCGGTGGATCTGAGTGGCAAGTATGTCCCTCACTTCAAACCTGGTAAGGAATTGCGGGATCGTGTGAATCTCAGTCTGGAAATGTATCCCTAGACAGGGGGTGCTGCATCTCAAGCACACGAAAAACGGCAATCTCGCCAGAGCTTGCCGTTTTTTTTTGAGGCCGCTTGAATGGCCTGCCACATTGCACAGGAGCCTGCTCTGATGTCGACCCTTTCGCGTGCGATTGCGCTCATCGTTCTGGTGTTGATTTTCCTGCTGAGCGTTGGGTTTTCCTTTTTCAATACACAGCAGGTGCCACTGTCATTCGGTTTCTTTGTGCTGTCCGCACAGCCGCTGGCGCTGTGGGTGCTTGGTGCATTCGCGACAGGCGGGGTGCTCGGCCTGCTGCTGGGAAGCGGCTTGTTTCGGCGCTGGCGCCAGGCGCGCGAGATCACGCACTTGCGTGCGCAGATCACGCGACTCGAGAAGGCAGGTGCCATGTCTGACAGTGCGAATCATCAACAAGGTCGATAGAATCGTCGGCCATCACTCTGGGAAATGCATCAATGAACACCTGCACCTTTGACCCCCGTCGCATCATCGTCGCTCTCGACTACGCCTCTGCGGACCTGGCAATGGCTCTGCTCAGGCAACTCGACCCCGCACTGTGTCGTGTGAAGATCGGCAAGGAATTGTTCACCGCCGCAGGTCCCGATTTCGTGAGAGCCGTCATTGGTCTTGGTTTCGATGTGTTTCTTGACTTGAAATTCCATGACATCCCCAACACGGTCGCCAAGGCGGTGTCTGCCGCCTGTGCACTGAACGTCTGGATGGTCAATGTGCATGCCTCCGGGGGCAGTGCCATGATGCGTGCGGCGCGCGAGGCGGTGAACGCCTCTGCGCACAAGCCACTCCTGATTGCGGTCACGGTGCTGACCAGCCTTTCCCAAAGTGATCTGCTTGAGCTGGGCATCACCATCACGCCTGCGCAGCAGGTCTTGCGCCTGGCCACTCTGGCTCGCGACAGCGGAATGGATGGTGTGGTCTGTTCCGCTGCAGAGACGGCCATGCTCAGGGCGCATCTTGGAGAAGCGTTCTGTCTGGTGACTCCAGGCATCCGTACCGAGGCTGATGATGCCAATGACCAGAAGCGGATCGTCACTCCTGTGGATGCCATCCTTGCCGGCAGTCACTATCTGGTGATTGGCAGGCCGATCACGCAAGCGGCTGAGCCCGGACGCCGCCTGGAGCAGATAGCCGAAGTGCTACATGGCAGTTTTGCCAATCTTTGCTAGATTGAGAGTGCGGTCTCGTCGAGACTGTCGTTGTTCAATCCAATTGGAAACCAAGGAAACCCATCATGAAACGGATTTCATGCTTGATCGCATTGTGCGTAGCTTCATTCCTGTCAGTTCATTCCCCTGTCTGGGCGCAGAACGAACCACGTCCTGCAGAAGTGGTGGAGGCCCGGACGCAGGTCGACATCAACACGGCAGACGCGGAGACGCTCGCCATGGCTCTGGACGGCATCGGCCTGGCGAAGGCACGCGAGATCGTGGCGTATCGCGAACAGAATGGCGAGTTCAAGTCTGTCGAGGATCTCGAGCAGGTCAGGGGAATCGGCCCCGCCACCATCGCCCGAAATCGTGATCGCATCGTGGTGAGCACCAGAGACTGACGCAACTTGAAGCGTTGGAGTGAATGCAGGGCGTCCGCGGGCGCCCTGCATGTGAAGACAATCAGTCGAGCCAGTTATGCTTGAGTTCTATCTAATGCCATTCGTGTTCCTGGTTGCCGTAGCGGTGACAGGCATGGTCAGGGTGCATGCGATTCGCTCGCGATTGCTGGCACTGCCCACGCATCGCAGTTCGCATGAAGTGCCCACGCCAGTGGGAGGAGGCATCGCCATAGTGCTTGTCTATCTGGCCACGCTTGCAATCGCGATCCTGACCTTCCGGGTTCAATGGACCCATGCCTTGTTGCTGGCAACGAGTCTGCCTGTGGCGCTGATGGGATACCTTGACGATCGCCAGCAACTTGGCGCTGGACTTCGATTTGCGGTTCAAGTGCTGTGCGTTTTCATTGCAGTCTCTCTTGCTGTCAAGATTCCCGCCGTGAATGTAGGCAGTCTGGTGATCGAAGGCGCCTTGCTTCAATGGTTCGTACTGCCCTTGTCGCTGGTGTGGTTATGCAACCTCTACAATTTCATGGATGGCATAGACGGTCTTGCCGGAAGTGAGACTGCCTTCGTGTGTCTTGCCGCCGCCATATTGCTCGTTCAGGGCAATGATTTGCCGCTTGCGTGGCTTTGTCTCGGAATCTTCGCCGGCGCTGCGGGTTTTCTGGTGTGGAACTGGGGGCCTGCCAGAATCTTCATGGGAGACGTCGGCAGCGGATTTCTTGGTCTCACCCTCGGGCTCGTGGCCGTGGTTGCTCATCTGCATGGCAGCATGTCGTTCTGGTCCTGGGTAATCCTGCTGGCGTGCTTCCTAGTGGATGCCACCTTCACTCTTGTGCGGCGTCTCCTGCGGCGCGAGAAAGTGACTCAGGCGCACAGGCAACACGCGTATCAGCACGCCGCGAGACGCTTTGCCAGTCATCGCGCGGTATGTCTTGTCGTGCAGGCCATCAATGTGATGTGGCTGTTTCCTCTTGCCGCTCTCGCCAATCGCCACCCTGATCATGGGGTATATTTCGCTGCGCTGGCCATAGTACCCTTGCTTGTACTCGTTTACCGATTTGATGCAGGCCGGGAGTCACTATGAATTTGTATACAGTCCCATTGTCCAGGACTGTCAAGCAGATGCTGTTGATGCTGGCGGACAGCTTGATGCTGGTGCTCGCGTTATGGCTCGCGTTCGCGTTGCTCGGCTCGAATTTCTTCTTTTCAATTCAGGGTGCCTACGTCCCGTTGGCGCTGGCGAACCTGGCCAGCGTGCTTGCCTTCTACAGAATTGGACTCTACCGCGCGATCCTGCTCTACATGGGACTGCAGTCGGTGTTCATCGTCTTGCAGGGAGTCACGATTTCCACGGTGCTTCTCGCGGCGACTTCTTACCTTGCCGGGATTCCCGCGGGTTATGAGATCGCCATTGTTGCGATCTACTGGATGATCGCGCTGCTCTTCATTGGTGGCAGCCGATTCGTGGCGAAGGTCGCGTTGCAGAACCTGATCCAGAATTTCCGACCCAAGGAACCCGTTATCATCTACGGCGCGGGCAGTTCTGGAATGCAATTGGTTGCCGCGTTGCAGAATGGTCATCAGTATCTTCCCGTCGCCTTCGTGGACGACAGCAAGGGTCTGATTGGCAGCACGGTCCACGGGATTCGCGTCTACAGTCCTGGAGTGCTCAACGATCTGATAGAGAATTTCTCCGTGCGTCAGATACTGCTGGCGGTACCGTCTGCCACGCACGCAGAGCGCAAGGAGATACTCAATCGCCTGGAGCATCTTCCGGTTCATGTGAAAACCGTACCGGATCTTTTCGACATGGTGTCCGGCCGCGTGGGCGTGGATGATGTCCGTGATATCGATATCGAGGATCTGCTCGGCAGAGACATTGTGCCGCCGAATCCCAAATTGATGGGCGCCTGCATCACTGGCTGTTCGGTACTTGTGACCGGTGCTGCGGGGTCCATCGGCTCTGAATTGTGTCGGCAGATTCTATTTCTGCGACCGTCGAGGCTTGTACTCCTGGACAGTTCCGAGTATGGCCTGTACACGGTCGAGAACGAATTGCTGGAGATCCGCGCCACGTTGGATCGAGGAGAAGACACTGAAGTTGTCGCCCTCCTGGGAAATGTCTGCAACTCGATTCTGATGGAGCACACGATGCGGCGTTTTGCCGTGCAGACGGTCTATCACGTCGCCGCGTACAAGCAAGTGCCGATGGTCGAGAGCAATATCGTGGAAGGTGTGCAGAACAACATCTTCGGCACGCTCGTGTCGGCGCAGTGTGCGGAAAAGACCGGCGTGCGCAATTTCGTCTTGATTTCCACCGACAAGGCCGTGCGCCCGACCAATTTCATGGGCGCCACGAAGCGCTTCGCCGAGCAGATTCTGCAGGCGCTCGCCTTCAAGAACAGCGCCACCTGTTTCAGCATGGTGCGCTTCGGGAACGTACTGGGCTCATCCGGTTCGGTAGTTCCCTTGTTTCGAAAGCAGATCAGCGCTGGTGGGCCCGTCACCGTCACTCACCCCGAGGTGACACGCTATTTCATGACAGTTCAGGAAGCGGCTCAACTTGTGATACAGGCTGGCGCCATGGCCACGGGCGGCGATGTATTCGTTCTCGACATGAACGAGCCCATCAAGATCATCGACCTTGCACGCAAGATGGTTCACCTCATGGGATACAACGTGAGGGACGAGAATTCCTATCGAGGTGACATTGCCATTGAGTACACAGGTCTGCGACCTGGAGAGAAACTTTTCGAGGAATTGTTGATCGGCGAATCGGTGACGGGGACCGAGCACCCGAAGATCATGCGTGCGGAAGAAGACGCTCTGCCATGGAACGAACTGGAGCAGCATCTGCAGGAATTGCAGCTCGCCTGCAGGCGCATGGATCTGTCGGCCATCAGGTTGATTCTTATGAAGGTGGTAGACGGGTTCAGTCCGAAAGAGGGAGCCAGTCATGCCCTGTGGCAGGCAGACCCTCACGTCAGATCAGGCAAGCTGGACTCCACCAAGGTGACACCACTGCACAAGAAGCAGTGACTGAGATGCTTTCCGGCTGCAAGAGGCGATGCCTGATGCAACCGGAAAGTGGTGTCTGTCACTCGCGACGAACGCTGTTGATGACGACAGGTTCCAGCGGCACATTCTGGTGGCCTTGTGCATTGCCAGTGGGCACTGTTGCGATAATATCCACAACGTCCATTCCCTCAATGACTTCTCCGAAAACCGCGTACCCGAACCCACGAGCGGTTTCGTCGGTGTGATCCAGGTAAGCGTTGTCGACCAGATTGATGAAGAACTGGCTGCTCGCACTGTCCACGACCTGGGTGCGAGCCATGGCCAGCGTACCGCGTACATTCTTCAGCTCAGAGGTGGCCTCGTTCTTGATGGGTTCAAAAGTAGAGGATTGCACCATGGCTGGGTTGAAGCCCCCGCCCTGAATCATGAACCCAGGGATCACACGATGGAAAATCAATCCGTTGTAAAAATCTGCTTCGGCGTAACGAAGGAAATTGGCAACAGTGATTGGAGCCTTGTCTGCCCACAATTCAATTCGGATGTTGCCTTTGTTGGTTTCCATCACCACGATCGGGTTCGCACTTTCTGCGGCGTGCAAGAAATTGCCGAGGCTCAGTAAAAGTGCTGCCAATAGGAATCTCATCTGGTCAAAGCTCCTGTGCTGGTTGAAAAAACGTTCGCGATTCACTATACCGCAATGTTCAGATGGGTATAAGTGGCGAAGGAATTGCGCTTTGCTTCGTGAATTGCGAGGGAGTTGCAGGGGTGGGGAATTTGGCTGCCCAACCTGGGCTCGAACCAGGAACCAAGTGATTAACAGTCACCTACTCTACCATTGAGCTATTGGGCAGTGATGCGAAGCGTTTTCGATCGCTCTCAAAGCGTGCGTATACTAATCAGTATCCAGGGGAGGGTCAACTCCTAAGTTCTGCGCTTTCGCTGTTGGCAATGTTGCTATACTGCGATCACACAGCGTTGCTTGCAGAAGCGCTACGTTCGCACTTGGATTTTTCCTGACATGAGTTCCAGTTTCAAATTGGTTTCCCACTTCAAGCCTGCCGGCGATCAGGGCGCCGCGATCGAAAAGCTTGTCGATGGCCTGGAAAGCGGACTGGCGGCCCAGACGCTGCTTGGTGTCACGGGTTCAGGCAAAACCTTCACGATAGCAAATGTGATTGCGACAACGCAGCGACCCGCGCTGGTCATGGCGCCCAACAAGACACTCGCCGCGCAACTTTATGGTGAGTTCTCGGAATTCTTTCCCGAGAACGCGGTGGAGTATTTCGTTTCCTATTACGACTATTACCAGCCAGAAGCCTATGTGCCGTCGTCGGATCTTTACATTGAAAAGGATTCGTCCATCAACGAGCACATAGAGCAGATGCGTCTTTCAGCAACCAAGGCGTTGCTGGAGCGCCCCGATGTGATAGTCGTTGCCACTGTATCCGCCATATATGGTCTGGGTGATCCCAAGTCCTATCTGCAGATGGTGCTGCACCTGGATCGCGGTGATCGAGTGGATCAGCGCGGTCTTCTGCGTCGACTCGCGGAGCTCCAGTACACGCGCAATGACGTCGAGTTGCAGCGTGCCACTTATCGTGTGCGCGGCGATGTCATTGACATCTACCCCGCTGAATCGGACAGGTATGCGATCAGGGTCGAGCTCTTCGATGACGAGATTGATTCTCTGGCTTATTTCGATCCCCTGACCGGGGCGATCGTCAAGAAGGTGCCACGTCTTACAGTGTTTCCGAAGTCTCACTATGTGACTCCGCGACAGACCATGCTCGATGCGGTGGACCTCATCAAGCAGGAACTGCGCGAACGCGTGCTGCATCTGGAGAGCAATCATCAGTTGGTGGAAGCGCAGCGACTTGCCCAGAGAACCCAATATGATCTCGAGATGATTGCAGAGCTTGGGTATTGCAACGGGATCGAGAACTACTCCAGATATTTGTCCGGGCGCTTGGCGGGTCAGCCGCCGCCCACGCTTTATGACTATCTGCCGCCGAATGCGCTGCTGATTGCAGACGAGTCCCATGTGTCTATTCCGCAGCTTGGCGCCAT
Organism: uncultured Klebsiella sp.; assembly: GCA_964415735.1. Taxonomy (GTDB): domain Bacteria; phylum Pseudomonadota; class Gammaproteobacteria; order Pseudomonadales; family Pseudohongiellaceae; genus UBA5078. The sequence goes on from CAYQBR010000035.1 coordinate 6,877, forward strand.
GTACAAGGGGGACCGTTCACGCAAGGAGACCCTGGTCCAGTATGGCTTTCGTCTGCCGTCTGCACTGGACAATCGACCGCTGCGCTTCGAGGAGTGGGAGACCATCGTCCCTCAGATGATATTTGTCTCCGCGACTCCAGGGCCATACGAAGAGGCGCATGCGGGGCAGGTGGTTCGGCAGGTGGTTCGTCCCACGGGGTTGGTGGATCCGGTGCTTGAGGTGAGACCGGCTTCGTCGCAGGTCGATGATCTGCTCTCCGTGATTCGAGAGGTCATCGCAAGGCAGGAGCGTGTGCTGGTGACGGTCCTCACCAAACGAATGGCGGAGGATCTGACCGATTATCTGACTGACCACGATATTCGTGTGCGTTACCTGCATTCGGACATCGACACGGTCGAGCGGTCTGAAATCATCAGAGATCTGCGACTGGGGACTTTCGATGTGCTGGTGGGGATCAATCTGCTGCGCGAAGGGCTCGATATACCAGAGGTATCGTGTGTCGCCATTCTGGATGCTGACAAGGAAGGTTTCCTGCGTTCGGAGCGCTCGCTCATCCAGACCATCGGGCGCGCGGCGCGCAACCTCAATGGCAAGGCAATTCTCTATGCCGATCGAATCACTGGGTCCATGGAGCGTGCCATGGCGGAGTCTGAGAAGCGACGGCGCGTGCAATTGGACTTCAACAAGGCCCACAACATCGTGCCGGCCGGGGTCAGCAAGAAAATTACGGATATCATGGAAGGGGCCTATTCTGAGGCGGGGGAATCGCGCAATCGCAAGCGTGCTCCGGGCTCTACCGGCTCGAAGGTGGGCTCTGAAAATCATGGCGACATGCACAGTGACATCAAGGCCATCGGCCGTGAGATTGCTCGGCTCGAATCGCAGATGTACGAACTTGCGCGCAATCTTGATTTTGAGGCGGCTGCAGCGGCAAGGGACGAGGTTGCCCGCTTGAAGAAGCGACTATTGGAGCTTGACTCGTGACAGGCCTTGCATGCAGTCATGCACGGTGGCCTGGATTGGGTCGCAACAGTATGTCTGTGTTGTAGTTTTGAATTTGCCCCCCTATAATCGCGCTTCTTTTGAAAGAGCTCATTCTAGGCGCGTAGCTCAGTTGGTTAGAGCGCTACCTTGACATGGTAGAGGTCACCAGTTCGAATCTGGTCGTGCCTACCAGAATGTTATTTTCTGTCATCAGGATTTCTTGAGTCGTGCCGAAGCTCAATGCTGCGGCGCGACTCTTTTCGTCATCAGGAATGCCATGCCAATTATTACTCTGCCAGATGGAAGCACTCGCGAATTCGCTGAGTCAGTGTCCGTTGCCGCAATCGCCAGCGCCATCGGTGCTGGTCTTGCGCGAGCAGCGCTTGCCGGTCGTGTTGATGGCAGGCTGGTAGACACGTCATTTGTGATCGAGAACGATTGCGAGTTGGCGATCATCACTGAACGTGATGCGGATGGTCTGGAAGTGTTGCGTCATTCCTGCGCTCACTTGATGGCGCAAGCGGTGCAACGTCTCTTCCCTCAGGCACAGGTCACGATCGGTCCGGTTATTGAGGATGGTTTCTTCTACGATTTCTCCTACGAGCGTGCATTCACACCCGAGGATCTGGAAAAGATTGAAGAGATGATGCGGCAGATCGTCGCTGAGAACCTGCAGGTCAAGCGCTCCGTGCTGAGCAGGCAGGAAGCGATTGCTCTGTTCGAGGAAAAAGGCGAGAAGTACAAGGTCGAGATCATCAAGAGCATTCCGGGTGACGAGCCTTTGTCTTTCTACAGTCAGGGTGAGTTCATCGATCTGTGTCGCGGTCCGCATGTGCCGGAGACAGGTCGTTTCAAGGCATTCAAGCTGACCTCCGTCGCTGGTGCCTACTGGCGTGGTGATTCCAGCAACGAAATGCTGCAGCGAATTTACGGCACTGCCTGGGGTGACAAGAAGGCGCTTGAGCAATACCTGCAGCGCCTTGAAGAGGCTGAACGTCGTGATCACCGCAAGATAGGCAAGAAGCAGTCGCTGTTTCATTTCCAGGAAGAAGCGCCCGGCATGGTGTTCTGGCACCCGAAGGGTTGGACCATCTATCAAGTCATTCAGAATTACATGCAAAAATTGCAGCGCGAGAATGGCTACCTGGAAATCCGCACACCCCAGTTGGTGGATTATTCGCTGTGGGAGCGATCCGGTCATGCCGACAAGTTTGCGGACCAGATGTTCAGTGTTGAGTCGGAAAGCCGCCTTTATGCCATCAAGCCCATGAATTGCCCCTGCCACGTGCAGGTCTTCAATCAAGGGCTGAAAAGCTATCGGGATTTGCCCATGCGGCTGGCGGAATTCGGCTCCTGTCATCGTTACGAGCCTTCGGGAAGCATGCATGGCCTGATGCGCGTACGCAGCTTCACGCAGGATGATGGCCATATCTTCTGTGCAGAATCCAGTATCCAGAGCGAAGTCGCGGCGTTCATGAAGCTGCTCTTTGCCGTTTACAGGGATTTCGGATTCGATGAGATCATCCTTCGTCTTTCCACCAGACCGGCAAAGCGTGTAGGCAGCGAGGAGCTCTGGGACAAGGCAGAGGCCGCTCTGAAGCAGGCGTTGCAGAATAACGGGATGCCATGGGAACTGCTGCCTGGGGAAGGCGCGTTCTATGGGCCCAAGATCGAATTTTCGCTGAAGGACTGCATGGGGCGGGTTCAGCAATGCGGCACGATTCAGGTCGATTTTTCCATGCCTGAACGTCTCGGTGCCCAGTTTGTAGCAGAAGATGGCAGTCGTCAGACGCCGGTCATGCTGCATCGTGCGATTCTCGGGTCGTTCGAGCGTTTCATCGGGGTGTTGATCGAGCATTACGCCGGTTCCTTGCCCGTATGGCTTGCGCCTGAGCAAGTGGTGGTTCTGAATATCACCGACAACCAGGCAGATTATTGCGAATCTGTCAGAAAGTCTTTGAGCGACAAAGGGTTCCGCGCAGTTGCCGACTTGAGAAACGAGAAGATCGGCTTTAAAATCCGCGAGCACACCTTGAGCAGAACGCCATTCCTGCTTGTGGCCGGTGATCGTGAAGTGGAGACAGGCACTGTGTCGGTTCGAACCAGGAGTGGAGAGGATCTCGGCTCCATGGGGGTCGAAGAGTTTGCTGCCTTCCTTGGCGCTGCAGTTGCGCGCTTCGGGCGTACAGAAGGTAATTAAGCTAAAATCGCAAGCGAGAGTTGAGGCGGGCTGAGTCTGCTTTCGACGTTACTGATTGTTCATTCTGGAGAGTATAAACAAGCGCCTATGAGGAGTAGTTCCAAGAAGCCCGTTATCAAC
>CAYQBR010000036.1:0-9598 GCA_964415735.1 uncultured Klebsiella sp.
CTGGCGCAAGGCCGACGATGCTGACGAAGCGGCCGGTGCGGCCATCCCGTCGATAAGAGTAGTAGTGCGCAGGGTCGCAGTGGGTGCACAAGCCGCCACCACCGATCTCACGCACCCCGGCCGTCTGCAGGCGAAGGCGCGCAAGGGCGTAGAGATCGGCATGACATTTGTCGGCCCTGGCCGCCGCGCGGAACGCCATGACCTGCATGTGCTGACGCTGCGAGGCCGTGGCGCAGGCGTCCAGGAAAATGTCCCGCACTTCCAGGCCCACTTCGAAATGACACACGCCGATGGCAGGCCCTAGCCAGGTGACGACATCGTCGGGGGCATCGGCGAAGCGCGCGAGCGTCGTTTCGAGGATGCCGGCCGCGAGTCCGCGCCAGCCGGCATGGGCCACCGCAACACGGCGCCCACTGCGGGCAGCGAAGAAGACAGGAAGGCAATCCGCCGTGAGCACGGCACCGGCGAGACCGGGCTTGTCGACATAGACGGCGTCGCCGCAACGCTGGGGCGACTGCCAATCCGCATCGACCACGGTCGTGCCATGCACCTGCTCCAGCCACTGCACGCTCAGGCCTGCGGGCAGATCTTGCAGCAGGCGCTCGCGGTTCTGCTGCACGGCAGCTGGGTCGTCGCCTACATGCAGGGCCAGATTGAAACTGTCGTACGGCGCTGCAGAGACTCCACCGCGGCGATCCGACACGCCTGCAATGACGTTGCCGGGAACCTGCCAGTCGGGTGTCAGCAGCCGCGGGGCGCTCATTGATCCGCCTGCATCACGCCGAGCAGTGCCTGCATGTCAGCAGGCAGTTCCGCCTCCCAGCTCATGTATTCGCCCGTGGTCGGATGTTCGAAGCCCAGCCTGCGGGCGTGCAGGGCCTGACGACGGAACTGCTTGAGGGCGTCGGCCAGGGCATTGCTGCAGCCACGCGGAATCTGCAGACGACCGCCGTAAAGCGGGTCACCGACCAGCGGGTAGCGGATATGGCTCATGTGCACGCGGATCTGGTGGGTACGGCCCGTCTCCAGCTTCACGAGAATGTGGGTGTGGGCATGAAAGCGGTTGAGCACACGATAATGCGTCACGGCCTCCTTGCCGTTCTCGATCACCGCTCGCTTCTGGCGGTGCACGGGATGCCGCCCCAGCGGCAGGTCCACCGTGCCGCCGCCCGTCATCACGCCGATCACGATGGCCTCGTATTCACGCTCGACCTCGCGCCGCTGCAACTGCTTCACGAGCAGACGATGGGCCTGCAGCGTCTTGGCCACCACCATCAGGCCGGTGGTGTCCTTGTCCAGACGATGCACGATACCGGCCCGGGGAATCTCCCGCAGCGCCGGGCAATGATGCAGCAGGCCGTTGAGCAGCGTTCCGGTGCGATTGCCGGCGGCCGGATGCACCACGGTGTTGACGGGCTTGTTGAGCACGATCACGTCGTCGTCTTCGTACACGATGTCCAGGTCGACCGCTTCCGGCTCATGGGTCTCCTCGACGGCCAGTTCGGTCTCGAGCACCAGCGCATCGCCGGCATTGATCCGGTCCTTGCCCCGCAGCTGCCTGCCATTGACCAGCAGGCCACCGTCCTTGATCCACTGCTGCAGACGTCCCCGCGAGTAGGCGGGGAACAGTGCGGCAGCGGCCTGGTCGAGGCGTGCCCCATCCAGGGCCGGGGTGACCAGAGCTTGCAGGGAAATTCGTGTCGTCATGGCGGTGGATCACTCACTGATGGCAGGTGGCGCCAGCGCCGTCCGACAAAGACGGCACCACACCTTGGGTTTGCGCTGGCGGCTGTGGTTAAATACGGCCCAACCGGACGAGGCTGCAGACAGCCAGGCGCCTGTTGGAGCGGCGGGCATTATAGCCATGAAAGCCTCCGCAGATTTCACTTGTTTTCGCCCGCGGCCCGACCGCAGGCACCCCAGAGGTCCAAGTCGCGTGAGAATCCTGATCCTGTTGAGCCTGTGTCTGAGCCTGGCGGCGTGCTCCCTGTTTGATGGCGAAGAGCGCGACGAATTTGCCGGGCTCGACACCGAAGAGCAGTTCTACACCACCGCCCTGCGACAGCTGAATGCACGCAACTACCGCGCCGCCATTGCCACCTACGAGGCGCTGGAATCCCGCTTCCCCTTCGGCCGCTTCGCTGCGCAGGGCCAGCTGGAACTGATCTATGCCTATTACGCCAACCTGGATCTGGAAGCCGCCCGCACCGCAGCGGATCGCTTCATCCGCCTGCACCCGGACAACCAGAGCATCGACTACGCCTATTACATGAAGGGCATGGCGTCCTTTGCGGAAGATGTCGGCTTCATCTCACGCTTCCTGCCCACAGACCCGTCCAAGCGTGACCCGGGCGGCGCGCGCAATGCGTTCTCGGACTTCTCCATGCTGCTGGCACTCTACCCCGACAGCGACTATGCCGCGGACGCCCGCGCCAGAATGATCTACCTGCGCAACATGCTCGCCTCCTACGAGGTGCATGTGGCGAACTACTACATGGAACGCCGGGCCTATATCGCCGCCCTGAATCGCGGTCGCTACATCGTGGAGAATTTCCAGGGCAGCCCGCTGGTGGCCGATGGCATGGCCATCATGATCGAGTCCTATCTGCGCCTCGGCCTGGACGATCTGGCCAACACGTCGCTGACCCTGCTCAAGAGCAATTTCCCGGAACACCCGGCTCTGGACAGCAACGGCAATTTCATCGTGCGCAGCGACGTCACCAATCCCTCACTGCTGTACACCGTGTCCTTCGGCCTGCTGGGAGACAACGTCGACAACACCCCGCTGGCACCGACACAGCGCCCGCTGCAACCGCCGAATCCCGAGATGGAAGCCCCTGAGGAAACCCGCTCCCTGCTCAATATCCTGACCTTCGGCCTGCTGGGCTGAAGGCTCAATAGTTCTCGGGGCAGAACTCGCGCTCGATCAGTTCGATCAGGATGTGGATGATCTTGATGTGCACTTCCTGCACACGATCGGCGAAGCGACTCTGCCCTGCACTTACATCCACACTCGCCAGAGCGCCCAGCGCCGAACCAGCCACGCCTGTCAGGCTGATCACGCTCACGCCGTTCTCCCGCGCAAACTCCGCCGCCTTGATGACATTGCGACTGCTGCCGCTGGTGCTGATGGCCAGCAGGCAGTCGCCCGGTCTGGCACGCGCCTCCAGATAGCGCGAGAAGATGTACTCGTAACCGAAGTCATTGGCCACGCAACTGATATGGCCGGCATCACTGATGGCCGCAGCGGAGAGGCCGCGCCGGTTTTGCCGATAGCGGCCTGTCAGTTCCTCGGCGAAATGCATGGCATCGCTCATGGAGCCGCCGTTGCCGCAGCTGTAGATCGTCTGCCCCTTGTGCAGCGTGGCAATCATGAGCGACGCGGCACGGGCGATCGCCTCGATGTTGCCCGCGTCATTCATGAAGCGGTGCAGGTAGTCGCGGGAATCGTTCAGGGTGTTGATGATGTGTTCTTTCACGGAGTCACCTTCCTCAGGGTTGCGGCATTCAGTCGCCCAGCTCCCAGCCGGACGTGATGGGGTAGCGGCGATCACGACCGAAGCCGCGGCGCGTCAGACGCACGCCGATGGCACTCTGGCGCCGCTTGTATTCGTTGATGTCCACCAGGCGCAGCACCCGCCGCACCACGGGCTCCGGGAAGCCGCGCGCGATGATCTCGGCGGCACTGCAGTCCTGCTCCACGTAAAGCTCCAGGATGGCATCGAGTTCCTCGTAGGGCGGCAGACTGTCCTGGTCGACCTGGCCCGGCGCCAGTTCCGCCGAAGGAGCGCGAGCGATCACAGCGGGCGGAATCACGGGCGAGTCGAGCGCATCGCTCTGCCGGTTGCGCCAGTCGCACAGGCGATACACCAGGGTCTTCGGCACATCCTTCAGCACATCGAAGCCGCCGGCCATGTCGCCGTAAAGCGTGCAATAGCCCACAGCCACTTCGCTCTTGTTGCCGGTGGTCAGCACCAGCAGGCCTTTCTTGTTCGAGATCGCCATGAGCAAGACACCGCGGCAGCGCGCCTGGATGTTCTGCTCGGTGACATCCACCGGCAGGCCGGCGAACTCCTCGCTCAGGGTGCCGACAACACTGTTGTACGCATCCTCGATCGACAGAACCCGGTACTGCACGCCCAGCCGCGCAGCCTGTGCACTGGCTTCCTCCAGACTCAGCTGCGAGGTGTAGGCGAAGGGCATCATCACCGCCAGGACCTTGTCGCTGCCCAGCGCGTCGACAGCGACGGCGAGTGTCAGCGCCGAGTCGATGCCGCCGGAGAGGCCGAGCACGACGCCCTTGAAGCGATTCTTGCCGACGTAGTCACGCACACCGAGGACAAGAGCCTTGTAGAGGGCTTCTTCGGTGGTGTCCGGACGCGCCAGGGCCCCGCGGTCGGCGTCGATGACGATCCCCTGCCCCACGCGCTGCAGCGACACGGGAAACAGGCCCGGTGCAAAGGACGGCGCTCGCACTTTCACCTCGCCCGTGGCGGCCACGGCCAGGGAACTGCCATCGAACACGAGTTCGTCCTGTCCTCCCACCAGATTGACGTAGACGATGGGCATGCCCGCACTGCGGGCGCGTTCTGCCAGCAGAGACTCGCGCTCGCGCGGCTTGTCCCGATGATACGGTGAGGCATTGATGTTGATGAGCAACTCGGCCCCGACAGCGGCCACCTGCTGCGTGGGAGCGTCCTCCCACATGTCCTCGCAGATGGTGAAGCCCACACGCACGCCCTTGATGTCGAGCACGCAGGGGCCCGCGCCGGGCGTGAAATAGCGGCGCTCGTCGAACACCTGATAATTCGGCAGGCACTGCTTTCGGTACTGCGCAAGCACTTCGCGCCCTTTGATGACGGAGAGCGCGTTGTAGAGCCGCCCGTCCTGATGCAGCGGGTGTCCCACAATCACGCAGAGATCGAGATCGGCATCAAGAATGCTTTGCAGGGCACGGCGCGTGCGAATCTCGAGACTGGGACGCAGCAGCAGGTCTTCGGGCGGATAGCCCGTGATGGTGAGTTCGGGAAAGACAACGATGTCGGCGCCGTGCTCACTGCGCGCACGCCGCGCCTGCTCGAGCAGCACATCGGTATTGCCCTGGATATCGCCGACCAGCAGATTCAGCTGCGCCATCACGACCGTTAACTGCTCTGGCATACGCATCCCATGAGTGAAGTTGCTGCAGTCCTGCGCGGCCAGCGCGACAATGGCTATTGGCTGACAGGTGCGATATTGTCCGCCAAACACTTCCCATTAGTAAAACGCAAATTGCCGCGCGCAAGCGCCGGCGCCTGCACCACACGTCACATGGATAAACGCGCTCCTTCAGACCAGAACAGCCGGATCCTGCAGATCTACAATCTCTACCGGCTCGCACTCTCGTCCATTCTGCTGGCCACTTTCCTGACCAACCCGGTCACCACACAACTCGGCAGCCTCGACCCGACACTGTTCCTGCAGACCGCGCTGGTGCATACCACTTTCAGTCTGCTGGTGCTGCTGGCGCTGCGCTGGCGTGAGCCGACACAGCTGCCGGCGCAGATCCCGAGCGCGCTGTTCATGGTCGACATTCTCGCACTCACCCTGCTCGGCTATGCCTCGAGCGGGGTCGAGAGCGGCCTGGCACTTCTGCATCTGGTGACCATCGCAGCGGCCAGCCTGTTGCTGCGCCGGCGCATGAGCACCTTCCTTGCGGCCATCGCGACGCTCGCCGTGATATTCAGCGAGCTGTACATCAGCCTGCGAGCCTTCGTGCCCGCCAATCAGTACATCCAGGCGGGGCTGCTGGGGGCCCTGATGCTGGCCGCGTCGTTCTACCTGGAGTCCCTCGCCGAGCGCATGCGCCTGGGGGCCCAGCTGGCGGCCGAGCAGGCCAGCAGCATCCTCAATCTGGAACAACTCAATCAGCTCATCATCCGGCGCATGCGCACGGGCGTGCTGGTGGTAGACGACGAGGGCAAGGTCCTGACCGCCAATGATGCCGCGCTGCAGCTGCTGCATGACGACGAACGGCTGCGCAGCATGCCTGTGTTGACGGAGCTTCCCACCGCGCTGCGGCAGCAGCTGCGTCAGTGGCAGGAGAACACAGGGGCGCGCCAGCCGGCATTCGCCCTCAACCGCACGAGTGCGCAACTGCAGGCCAGCTTTGCCTACCTGAACCCTGGCTCGAAAGCCGGCATCCTGATCTTTCTCGAAGACAACACGCAGATGATCCAGCGTGTCAGGCAGATGAAACTGGCCTCTCTGGGTCGACTCACGGCCAGCATCGCACACGAGATCCGCAACCCGCTCGGGGCGATCAGCCATGCCAGCCAGCTGCTGCGCGAATCGGCCGATCTGCCGGCGGCCGATGCGCGTCTGGTGGAAATCATCCTGACCCACTGCGCGCGCGTGAACCACATCATCGAGGACGTGCTGCAGATGTCGCGTCAGCGTCAGGAAGCGAGCGAACGCATCACCTTGCAGGACTGGCTCGAGACTTACATCGACAATTACCGGGCGACTCACTCTCTCAACGGCACGATCACACTCAACATCGACCCACCCGATACGCAGGTGCGCGTCATCACCAGTCAGCTGGAGCAGATATTGAACAATCTGTTCGAAAACGGCCTGCGCTACAGCCAGAGAAGCACCGGCATCGGCCACTTGACCCTTGTCGGCGGCATGAACGGCATGAATGCGCCTTTCCTGCACGTCATCGACGAAGGACCAGGCGTCGATGCCGTCACGGAAGAGCATCTCTTCGAACCCTTTCACACCACGGAAAATTCCGGCACCGGACTCGGCCTTTATATCTCCAAGGAACTGTGCGAAGCTAACCAGGCTCGTCTTTCCTATCGACGCACTGAAGATGGCAGGAGCTGCTTCAGCATCCACTTCCCGCACCCCGACAGAAACATGGCCTAGGAGCAGCAAGGCTGCACGATCGCAATGACTGGCAAAGTACTCATCGTTGACGACGAACCCGACATCCGCGAGCTGCTGGAAGTCACACTGGGCCGGATGTCACTGATTACGGAAAGTGCCGGCACCGTCGCTGCCGCCCTGAGTCTGCTCAGCACGCAGCGCTTCGATCTCTGTCTGACCGACATGCGTCTGCCTGATGGCGACGGCCTGCGTCTCGTCGACTTCATTCAGCGCCAGTACGCCCACATGCCGGTTGCCGTGATCACGGCCCATGGCAACACCGAGACGGCCATTCGTGCACTGAAATCCGGTGCCTTTGACTTCGTGTCCAAACCCGTGGACCTGCAGAAACTGCGGGACCTGGTGAATGCCGCCATCAAGCTCTCGGCGCAGCAAACGGCCGCGGCCTCGACCCCACCGGTGCGCCATACCAGCATCTCCGGTCGCTGCCCGGCCATCGTCGCCCTGCGCGAACAGATCACCCGACTCGCCCGCAGTCAGGCACCGGTGTTCATCAGCGGAGAATCGGGCAGTGGCAAGGAACTGGCAGCGCGCTCCATCCATCGCCAGAGTGCACGCGCTGATGCGCCCTTCATCGCCGTGAACTGCGGCGCGATTCCTTCGGAGCTGATGGAAAGTGAACTGTTCGGCCATGTGAAGGGCAGCTTCACTGGCGCCGACAAGGACAAGAGCGGTCTGTTCCAGGCGGCAGCGGGGGGCACCCTGTTCCTGGACGAAGTGGCCGACCTGCCGCTGCACATGCAGGTGAAGCTGCTGCGAGTGATTCAGGAAAAATCCGTGCGGCCAGTCGGCTCGCAGACGGAGATCCCGACCGATGTCCGCCTGCTCAGCGCCAGTCACAAGAACCTGGCCGAGGAAGTGCAGCGGCAGCGCTTTCGTCAGGACCTCTACTACCGCATCAATGTCATCGAACTGGCCGTGCCCAGCCTGCGCGAACGCCGCGAGGACATTCCAGAACTCACGCTGCAGATCCTGCAGCGACTCGGCGAGGAAACTCACGGCGCCGGCCCGGTCACCCTCAGTGACGAGGCCATGCAGGCGCTCATGGAATACTCCTTTCCAGGCAATATCCGCGAGCTGGAGAACATTCTGCAGCGCGCGCTCACGCTGAGCGAGCACCGTCACATCACCTTGCGCACGCTGGCCCTGCCGCTTGCCGCACCACCCGTGCAGCGGCCTGCCCCCTCTGCGCCAGGCGCCCTGCCCGTTGCGCCGGAGCCGGACCTGATGCTCGGTGAAGGCTTCTCCCTGGAAGCTCATCTGGAAGGCATTGAGCGCCGGATTCTGGAACAGGCGCTGCAGGAAACACGCTGGAACCGGACGCTGGCCGCCAAGCGACTCGGCATGAGCTTTCGCTCGCTGCGCTACCGTCTCAAGAAGCTTGGCCTGGATTCATAGCGTCGCGGCATGATTCGGCGCATACGGCGCCGGGTCGATCAGAGGCACCCGACCGAGCAGGCAGTCGGCAAGCAGTCGCGCCGAGGCCGGCGCCAGCACCAGCCCGTTGCGGAAATGCCCGGCATTGACGTGGAGATTGTCCCAGCCAGGCAAGGTGCCGATGCGAGGGATGCCTTGCGGCGCCCCGGGGCGCAGTCCGGCCCAGTGCTGCTTCACCGGCAAGTCTGCCAGGGCCGGGAGCATGGCGATCGCCGAGGCCCGCAGACTCTCCCGTGCCTCCTGCGTCGTGGTCTTGTCGAAGTCCGCGTATTCCAGAGTACTCCCCACCAGAATGTGGCGATCCCGCCGAGGAATCAGGTAACGGCCAGCGTGCAGCACGATGCTGTGCAGCAGACGCCGGGGCGTTTCGTAGAGCAGCATCTGTCCCTTCACCGGCGCCACGGGCACTCGGATCTGCGCCTGCTCCAGCAGGCGTCCGGACCAGGCTCCTGCAGCGACAATCACCTGGGACGCAGACAGTCTGCGCTGTCCCCCCGCCTCCTCCAGCTGCAGGGCGCGAACCCTGCGCACGCCCTTCTCTGCCACCCAGTCCACTCCCAGCACTCGGGTGTGTTCCAGCAGCGTCACGCGCGGATGGCGCCGCAGGCTGGCGGTGAGTGCCCGGCCGAGGCGCGGATTGCGAACGTTGGCGATACCGGGCATCCACAGCGCGTGCCGGAAGCCGGCGGCAAGGCCGGCCTCGTGCAGGTACAGGGCGCTGTCCTGCCACTCGCTCATGGGTTTGCCGGCCGTCCGAGCCCAACGCAAGGCCTCGGGCGCATCCTCGGCGTCCAGCATCAGCAGCCCCGTCACCTCATGTTCCGGATCGATGCCGGTCTCGGCGAGCAGCGCCGCACACAGCCCGGGGTAACTGACCTGGGCCTGCGAGGCCAGCGCGGTGACCGCCGCACTGTAGCGCCACGGGTACAGCGGCGAGACGATGCCACCGCCGGCCCAGGAAGCCTCGCTGCAGCACGTCGCCCGTTCGATGACAGTCACCGTGGCGCCTGCCAGGGCGAGTTCCCGCGCCGTCAGCAGCCCGATCACGCCACCGCCCACTATCTGAAAATCACTGCTCACTCGACCTCTGCTCCTGCAAGCGCAATCGCGACTTCGGCCCTATGCTGAAGGCAGGCAACTCTATCACAGGGAGGTGAACGAGATGGGCCGCATCGAAGGGGTGACTCTGCTGGAAATCCTGCTCACGCTGGGCCTGCTGGGCGTTCTG
>CAYQBR010000037.1:0-9525 GCA_964415735.1 uncultured Klebsiella sp.
ATTTCCATCATCGCAATAGTGCTTGCAGGAGTATGGCTGTGGTAACAAACGTCACTAGCTTTGGCCGTAGCGGCCTTTACGATTGGGTGGTACAGCGCATCACAGCCGTGTACCTCGCCGTCTATTTCGTTGGTCTTCTCGGCTTTTTCGTCATGACACCGGAACTGACTTTTGACGCTTGGCGCGCGCTGTTCAATGCCACCTGGATGCGAATCGCAAGCCTCGCAGCTCTTGTCGCGATCTGCGCCCACGCCTGGGTCGGGCTGTGGACCGTGACGACCGACTACCTGACCACCGACCTGCTGGGCAGCAAGGCGACAGTCATCAGACTCGCGTTCCAGGCGGCATGCGTCATTGTGATGTTCATATACCTCGTCTGGGGTATTCAGATTCTCTGGGGAGTGTAAATGTCAGGCGTAAGAACTCTTTCATTTGATGCAGTGATCGTGGGTGGCGGTGGTTCAGGTCTGCGTGCCGCGCTGCAGCTTTCGCAGTCCGGGTACAAGACTGCCGTGATCAGCAAGGTGTTCCCGACACGTTCCCATACTGTCTCCGCGCAGGGGGGCATCACGTGTGCCATCGCCAGTGCTGACCCGAACGACGATTGGCGTTGGCACATGTACGACACTGTTAAAGGGTCTGATTACATCGGGGACCAGGACGCCATCGAATACATGTGCAGCGAAGGGCCCCAGACAGTGTTCGAGCTCGAGCACATGGGTCTGCCGTTCTCGCGCACGGAAAACGGCCGCATCTATCAGCGCCCCTTCGGTGGGCAGTCCAAGGATTTCGGCAAGGGCGGTCAGGCCGCACGAACCTGTGCTGCCGCCGACCGCACCGGGCACGCGCTGCTGCACACGCTTTATCAGGGCAACGTCAAGAACAAGACGGTGTTCTTCAATGAGTGGTACGCAACGGATCTCGTGCGCAATCAGGATGGGGTGGTCGTCGGTGTGACGGCGATCTGCATCGAGACCGGCGAAGTCGTTTATGTGAAGTCCAAGGCCACGGTTTTCGCCACAGGCGGAGCAGGGCGCATCTACGCATCCACGACCAATGCCATGATCTGCACGGGAGACGGCGTTGGCATGGCGCTGCGTGCGGGCTATCCCGTACAGGACATCGAGATGTGGCAGTTCCACCCGACTGGCATCTATGGTGCTGGCACACTCGTGACGGAAGGCTGTCGCGGTGAGGGGGGCTACCTGATCAACAAGGATGGCGAGCGCTTCATGGAACGCTACGCGCCCAATGCCAAGGATCTTGCCGGTCGAGACGTCGTGGCCCGCTCGATGATTCTCGAGATCATCGAAGGTCGTGGTTGCGGTCCCGAGGGCGATCACGTGATGCTCAAGCTGGATCACCTGGGCGAGAAAGTGCTGAACGCCAAACTGCCTGGCATTCTCGAGCTTTCCCGCACCTTCGCCCATGTGGACCCGGTCAAGGAGCCGATTCCCGTGGTTCCGACCTGTCATTACATGATGGGTGGCATTCCCACCAACATCAACGGCCAAGCCTTGACGCAGGATGCCAACGGCCAGGACAAGATCATCGAAGGGCTGTTTGCGGTGGGCGAAGTGGCGTGCGTCTCGGTGCACGGTGCCAATCGCCTCGGTGGTAACTCACTGCTTGACCTGGTCGTGTTCGGCCGGGCGGCCGGCAAGCACATCGAAAGCATGCTGCGACAGGGTATAGAGCAGCGTTCCGCTTCCCAGTCCGATATCGATCAGGCGCTGGCGCGACTCAATCGATTGAACAGCACAAGCAGTGGTGAAAGTGTTGCCGAACTGCGCTCCACCATGCAGACCATCATGCAGAATCACTTCGGGGTGTTCCGCCGTGGTGACTTCATGCGCGAAGGCATTCGCAAGCTCGCGGAACTGCGCGAGCGCATCGCCAATATCGCACTGACTGACAAGAGCAATGCCTTCAACACTGCTCGCATTGAAGCACTGGAACTCGAGAACCTGTTCGAAGTGGCAGAGGCAACCGCGATTGCCGCCGAAGCTCGCACAGAAAGCCGCGGCGCTCACGCGCGCGATGATTTCCAGGAGCGCGATGACGAGAACTGGCTGTGTCATTCACTTTACACACCAGGCAGCAAGACTGTTTCCAAACGAGCAGTCAACTTTTCGCCAAAGACTGTCGAGAAATTCGAGCCCAAGGTCAGAACTTATTAATTTGTCTCAGGTGATCCAGGCGATCACCGGCCAAAAGGAAAGGTAGAATATCGTGCTAGTGAGTCTGTATCGCTACAACCCGGAAGTGGATGCCAAGCCACGCATGCAGGACTACGAAGTGGAACTGCCCGCCGGCAAGGATCTCATGGTTCTCGATGTCCTCGAGCTGCTCAAGCGTCAAGACCCGAGCATTGCCTATCGCCGCTCCTGTCGAGAAGGCGTATGCGGCTCTGATGGCATGAATATAAGCGGCACCAACGGACTCGCCTGCATCACGCCTGTATCTGCGGCCGTGCGCGGCGGCAAACTCGTCCTGCGACCACTCCCCGGGCTCCCGGTCATTCGGGATCTGGTGGTTGACATGACTGTCTTCTACAAGCAATTCGAGAAGGTGCAGCCTTTTCTCATCAACAACACCCCGGCGCCTGCCATCGAGCGCCTGCAATCCCCGGAAGATCGCGAGAAACTCGACGGACTCTACGAGTGCATTCTGTGCGCTTGTTGCAGCACCAATTGCCCCTCGTTCTGGTGGAACCCCGAGAAGTTCATCGGCCCCGCAGGTCTGCTCCAGGCCTATCGCTTCCTGGCTGACAGCCGCGATACTGCCACTGATGCGCGACTGGCCAATCTGGAAGATCCATTCAGCGTGTTCCGCTGCAGGGGGATCATGAATTGTGTCGCCGTGTGTCCGAAAGGATTGAATCCGACGCGGGCGATTGGCCACATTCGCTCCATGCTCATGCAGCGCGCCTCATGATGGCGCGCCAGCTTGACTGAAGGCGATTACCGAAATAAACGAAGCAGAGCAAAACCTGCTCCAGATATCAGGAAACCAACAAATGCAAGAAAGCATTATGGAACACATGTGGAAGACCGGGCATTTGTCCGGCGGCAACGCGTCCTACGTTGAACAGATATATGACCAATTCCTGCAGGACCCAGGGTCGGTGCCGCAGGAGTGGCGCAACTACTTCGAAAGTCTCCCGCAAATATCCGATTCCCGTGAATCGGATATTTCACATTTGGAGATCCAGAAATTTTTCAAGGAACTGGGCAAGACAAGTCGTTTCAAGCCCCTGCTGTGCAATGACGCAGTGGTCAATTCCGAGCACGAAAACAAGCAGGTTCAAGTGTTGCATCTGATCAGTTCGTATCGGGTTCGTGGCCACCAGAAGGCGCGCCTCGATCCACTGAATCTGATGCGACGCGAGCAGGTTCCCGATCTGCAACTCGATTTCCACGGACTGTCGCCAGTCGATTACTCGACCGTGTTCCAAACAGGCTCGCTGTTCATCAAGAAGGACAAGGCGACTCTGCGTGAACTCGTGGAAGTGCTCGAGCGCATCTATTGCGGTTCCATTGGCTACGAATTCATGCATATCGTCGATCTTGCGGAGAAACAGTGGATACAGAAGCGTATCGAGGCTCATCTCGGCAATCCGGATTTCCCAGCCGAGGTCAAGAAGCATCTGCTTGAACGCCTGACTGCTGCTGAAGGTCTGGAAAAGCACCTGGACTCCAAGTATCCGGGAACCAAGCGCTTCGGTCTTGAAGGCGGCGAAAGCCTGATTCCCCTGGTGGACGAGCTGATTCAGCGTTCCGGGAGCTATGGCGCCAAGGAAATCGTGATCGGCATGGCACACCGAGGCCGCCTGAACGTGCTCGTGAACACGCTGGGCAAGAATCCCGCCGATCTGTTCAGCGAGTTCGAAGGCCGTGCCACTTACAAGAGCTCGGGCGATGTGAAGTACCACCAGGGCTTTTCCTCCAACATCATGACGCCGGGCGGAGAAGTGCACCTCGCGATGGCATTCAACCCCTCGCATCTGGAGATCGTGTCGCCGGTAGTGGAAGGGTCGGTCAGGGCTCGTCAGGATCGCAGACTCGACAAGATCGGCAGCAAGGTTGTCCCGATCATCATTCACGGCGATGCAGCGTTCGCCGGGCAAGGCGTGGTCATGGAAACATTCCAGATGTCCAAGACGCGTGCCTACTCCACCGGTGGCACTGTGCACATCATCGTGAACAACCAGGTTGGCTTCACAACCAGCAAGCAGGAAGACGCCCGCTCAACCGAATATTGCACCGATGTTGCCAGAATGGTGCAGGCGCCTATCTTCCATGTGAATGGCGATGATCCGGAAGCCGTGCTTTTCGTGACGCAGCTGGCACTGGACTTCCGTTATGAATTCAAGAAGGACGTGGTCATTGACCTGATCTGCTACCGCCGACGTGGTCACAATGAGACGGATGAGCCCTCGGCAACCCAGCCGGTGATGTATACCCAGATTCGTCAGCAAAAAACGACTCGTACGCTGTATGCCGACAAGTTGATTGCGGCTTCGCTCATCACTGAGGAGGAAGCAGAATTCTTGAACACGTCGTATCGCAAGGCTCTGGATACGGGCGAGCATGTGGTGAAGTCGCTCGTCAAGGAGCCGTCCGTCGAGATGTTTGTCGACTGGAGCCCCTACCTCGGACATGAGTGGACACCGCATTACAACACCACGATCAAGCTCGATACGCTGCAGGCGCTCGCGCGCAAATTGGTGAAACTTCCCGCAGGGCTGACCCTGCACAAGCAGGTGCAGAAGATCATAGATGATCGAGTGCAGATGGCAGCTGGTGAGAAGCCCGTGGATTGGGGGTTCGCCGAGACACTCGCGTACGCCAGCATCCTGACCAGCGGCAACAAGGTGCGCATCACTGGCCAGGACGTCGGTCGCGGCACGTTCTCGCATCGACACGCTGTTCTTCATGATCAGGAAAGTGGTGAAGAGTACATTCCACTCCAGAGCATCGCTTCCGAGCAGCGCAGCTTCGCAATCTACGACTCGTTGCTGTCAGAGGAAGCGGTACTCGCCTTCGAGTATGGCTATGCGACCACGACACCCAATGCATTGATTATCTGGGAGGCCCAGTTCGGCGACTTCGCGAACTCGGCACAAGTGGTTATCGATCAGTTCATCACCAGCGGGGAACATAAGTGGCAGCGTCTGTGTGGTCTGACCATGCTACTTCCACACGGTTATGAAGGGCAGGGGCCGGAACACTCGTCCGCACGTCTGGAGCGTTTCCTGCAATTGTGCGCCGAGCAGAATATCCAGGTTTGTCTGCCGACCACATCAGCACAAGTATTCCACATGCTGCGTCGTCAGGTTCTCTGCCCGATGCGCAAGCCTTTGGTGGTCATGTCGCCCAAGAGTCTGCTGCGACACAAGGAAACCACTTCTACGCTCGAAGAGCTGGCCAATGGCACCTTCCAGGTCGTTATCGGAGAAACCGACGATCTGCCAGCGAAAAAGGTTGAGCGCATCATACTTTGCAGTGGCAAGGTTTATTACGATTTGCGGCAGGAACGCCGCAACAGGGGAATCGACAACATCGCTATCATCCGGTTGGAGCAGCTCTATCCTTTCCCCTCAGAGGATCTGCGCGACGCCATGAAGAAATTCCCGAACTTCAAGGAAGTCATGTGGTGTCAGGAGGAGCCGATGAATCAGGGTGCGTGGTATTCCAGCCAGCATCACATGCGTCGGGTAAGTCAGGAAATCAAGCCCGATGTGCCATTGAACTATGCCGGGCGCGATGCCTCCGCATCACCTGCTGCAGGCTACCCAGCGCTGCATCTGGAACAGATGCGCCGCTATCTCGATCAGGCAATGACGATTAACAAGTAAGTTATTCCATTTAGTTGAAAAGGAAAAAACAATGACAATTGAAATCAAGGCGCCAACTCTCCCCGAATCGGTTCCTGACGGCACTATCGCCACCTGGCACAAGAAAGCTGGAGACGCCGTCAAGCGTGACGAACTGCTGGTAGACATTGAAACTGACAAGGTGGTCATTGAAGTAGTGTCACCGGCTGATGGCGTTTTGCAGAAGATTCTGAAGAGCACGGGCGACACGATCGTGAGCAATGAATTGATCGCTTATGTCGAGTCTGGTGCTGTTGCTGTTGCCGCGGCGCCCACAGCCAGCGCGGCCGGGGTCAAGGTCGAAGCGGTTGCCGCTGACGAGCCCATGTTGAGCCCCGCTGCGAAGAAGATCGCTGAAGAAAACGGCATCTCCATCGAGTCAGTGAAAGGGTCCGGCAAGAATGGCCGCGTCACCAAGGAAGATGTACTGGAGGCAGTTGCCCGCAAGAGTGCAGCGCCAGCAACGGCTCCCGCAGCGCTCGCCAGCACTCCAATGCCTTCACGCAACCCGGACATGTCCAGCGGCCGCATTGAAGAGCGCGTCCCGATGAGTCGGCTGCGCGCCAAGGTCGCCGAACGTCTGCTCCAGGCAAGCCAGTCAACTGCCATGCTGACCACCTTCAATGAGGTGGACATGGCGCCTGTCATGGCTCTGCGCAACAAGTACAAGGACCTGTTCGAGAAGTCTCACGATGGGGTGCGCCTGGGTTTCATGTCGTTCTTCGTTCGGGCCAGCGTTGAAGCGCTGAAGCGTTTCCCCGCAGTGAACGCCTCGATAGATGGCAATGACATTGTCTATCACGGCTACCAGGACATTGGTGTCGCTGTGTCCTCCCCGCGCGGACTTGTTGTGCCCGTGTTGCGCAATGCAGATCACCTGAGTCTGGCTCAGGTCGAGGCACAGATCCGCGAGTTCGGGCTCAAGGCTCAGGACGGCAAGTTGTCCATCGACGAGATGAGCGGTGGCACCTTCACCATTTCCAATGGCGGCGTGTTCGGCTCCCTGCTTTCGACTCCGATTCTGAACCCTCCACAAACCGCCATTCTCGGGATGCACAAGATTCAGGACCGCCCGGTTGCCATCAATGGCGAGGTGAAGATTCGCCCGATGATGTATCTCGCGCTGTCCTATGATCACCGCATGATCGATGGCAAGGAAGCTGTTCAGTTCCTTGTGACAATCAAGGACTTGCTGGAAGACCCGGCGCGTATCCTTCTGGAAATCTAATTCTGACGCAAAGTACATAGCGAGAAAATTATGAGCAATAAATACGATGTGGTGGTGATTGGAGCGGGACCTGCAGGTTACGTTGCCGCCATTCGCAGCGCACAACTGGGCTTCAAGACGGCATGCGTGGAAAAGTGGCGCGATGACAAGGGCAACGCTGTCTACGGCGGTACCTGTCTGAACGTGGGTTGCATCCCATCAAAGGCATTGCTGGACTCGTCTCACAAATATGTAGAGGCCCGCAAGGATTTCGCGACTCACGGCATTTCGACAGGCGACGTCACCATGGATGTTCCGGCCATGATCGCGCGCAAGGCGAAGATCGTTGGCCAGCTGACCCAGGGCGTGAAGTCACTCTTCAGCGCCAACAAGGTGGAAGGCATTGCCGGATTCGGCAAGCTGCTGCCTGGCAAGCGCGTGCAAGTGACCAAGCAGGACGGCAGCACAGAGGAAATCACCGCAGACAACATCATTCTGGCGGCTGGTTCCGTGCCCATCAACATCCCGCCCACGCCCATCGACAACGAGACGATCGTTGACTCCACTGGTGCGCTTGAGTTCAGCAGCGTGCCGAAGCGTCTGGGTGTGATCGGCGCAGGGGTTATCGGTCTCGAACTTGGCAGTGTCTGGTCTCGACTTGGCGCAGAGGTCACCGTCCTCGAAGCCATGGATGCCTTCCTGCCCGCAGTCGACGCCCAGATCGCGAAGGAAGCCCAGAAAATCCTCACCAAGCAGGGGCTGAACATCAAGCTTGGCGCAAAGGTCACCGGCAGCAAGATCAACAAGGGCAAGACGAAGACGGTCACTGTGGCCTATACCGATGCCAATGGGCAGCAGGAGGCCACATTCGACAAGCTGATCGTTGCCGTGGGACGTCGTCCCTTGACCGAGAATCTTCTGGATCCAGCTGCAGGCGTGGAACTGGACAAGCGCGGATTCGTGGTGGTGGACGACACCTGCGCCACCGCAGTACCGGGCGTCTATGCAGCGGGCGACATCGTTCGCGGGCCCATGCTGGCACACAAGGGGATGGAAGAGGGCGTCATGGTTGCCGAGCGTATTGCCGGCAAGAAGACTCAGGTCAACTACTCCCTGGTTCCCTTCGTCATCTATACCCATCCCGAAATTGCCTGGGTGGGCAAGACCGAACAGCAACTGCAGCAGGAAGGTCGTGAGTACAACGTTGGTGTATTCCCGTTCAGCATCAATGGCAGGGCGATGGCCGCCAATGATACCGAAGGCATGGTGAAGATACTGGCCGACGCCAAGACAGATCGAGTTCTGGGCTGTCATATCATCGGGCCGAGCGCCGCTGATCTGGTGCAACAGATGGTCATCGCAATGGAGTTCAGTGCCAGTGCAGAAGATGTTGGCCTGACCATGTTCTCCCATCCCGCCTTGTCTGAGGCTATCCATGAAGCCGCACTGGCAGCCAACGGGCATGCCGTGCACATGGTCAACAAACGCAAGCGTTGATGCGCGAAGCGCATTTCATTTACTGAGCAAGATGCATGAGGATGCAGAATGAATTTACATGAATATCAGGCCAAGCAGCTGTTTGCTGAATACGGGCTTCCGGTGTCGAAGGGATTTGCGGTAGACAACGCCGAAGACGCTGCTGCTGCCGCAGACAAGCTGGGCGGAAACAAGTGGGTCGTGAAAGCACAGGTGCACGCAGGTGGTCGCGGCAAGGCGGGGGGCGTGAAACTCGTCTCCAGCAAGGAAGAGATCAAGGCGTTCGCCGAAAAATGGCTCGGCAAGAACCTGGTGACTTACCAGACAGATGCCAAAGGCCAGCCCGTCAGCAAGATTCTGGTGGAAACCTGTACTGACATCGCCAGGGAATTGTACCTCGGCGCAGTGGTGGATCGATCCTCGCGACGCATCGTGTTCATGGCATCCACCGAAGGTGGCGTGGAAATCGAGAAGGTCGCCGAGGAAACTCCCGAGAAGATTCTGCGTGCAGTCATCGATCCGCTCTGTGGCGCACAACCCTTTCAGGCTCGCGAACTGGCGTTTCAGCTTGGACTCAATGATGTCCAGGTGAAGCAGTTCACGCAACTCTTCCTGGGACTGGCCAAGCTTTTTGCCGACCTTGACCTCGCACTTCTTGAGATCAACCCATTGGTCATCACGAGCGAAGGCAATCTCCATTGCCTCGACGGCAAGATCAACATCGACGGCAATGCCATGTTCCGCCAGCCGAAGCTGCGCGCCATGCATGACCCGAGTCAGGACGATGAGCGTGAGGCTCGCGCGGCCAAGTGGGAACTCAACTACGTGGCTCTTGATGGCAATATCGGCTGCATGGTCAATGGCGCCGGCCTCGCCATGGGCACGATGGACATCGTTCAGCTGCATGGCGGCCGTCCTGCCAACTTCCTCGACGTGGGCGGCGGTGCGACCAAGGAACGTGTTA
>CAYQBR010000038.1:0-9497 GCA_964415735.1 uncultured Klebsiella sp.
GCACCTGGGCGGCCGTGCGGCGTCTGGGCGACGCCGCCTACAGCGCGAGCGTGACGAGCAAGTCACGGCACTACTGAAAGGAAAACCGGGGTCAGAGGCAAGAGTCTCTGACCCCTCTTGACTCCGGATCAGGCCTGCTGCGTCTGCGGCGTGCCGATCACGGTGATCAGGTCATCGACGATGGCCAGGCTGCCGTCCACTTCGGCGCTGCCCAGGTCCATGCCGAAGCGCGACTCGAACACATCCGCGCTGGCCAGATCCAGATCGCCCTGCACGCGCAGCAGCGGCCCGAAATGCAGGTCGAGCAGATTCACCTTCAGCTCCGGCAGGCCCGGGATTTCCAGACCGATCAGTTCATCCAGCGGCAGTTTGAGGTCGGCCGCCAGCGTGGCCTGCAGGAAGTCCAGCACATAGCCCACGCTCAGGCCCACCTCGGTGTCGTTGGAGAACATCGCCGTGGGCACCAGCTCCATGGTGTAGCCCAGCACGCCGTCGCCGTCGGCATCGTGGGCGCTGGCATTGGCGATCTGCAGCGCGCCTTCGCCACTGGCGGCGAAGCGGTGCTGGGTGCTGTCCTCCAGGGTGACCAGGTAGGACATGTCGTCGATGGACAGCGAGAACTCCTGCGAGAAGCGCAGCGCGGAATAGACATCCACGTCGGCGGCCTCGAAGCCCATGTTGAGATCGAAGTATTTCTTGATCTCGTCGGCCATGTCCTTGGGCGCCTCCACCACTTCCAGAATGGTGTCCAGACCGATGGAGAGATCGAGCGGGTTGATGTCCGGCAGCGCCTGCAGCGGCTGCACACTGCCCCCGCTGGTGGCTGCGGCGGCGGCCGCTTCGGCCACCTTGTTGACGATCACGGCTACCAGCTGGTCGATGTCGACGGTGACACGCACGATGTCATTGCTCTCGCCATAGGCGGTGTAGAAGCCCAGGCGCGCGGTGTTGTCCGCCAGCGTGTTCGTCATCAGGTAATCCGGGAAGAAGTTCGCGTGCAGCAGCTCGGTACTGGTCTGGTCATTGGCATCGATGAGGAAGATCGGTGTGCTGGACACCTGACCATCCAGCGCATCGAAGACCATGCCCACGGCCAGTTCCACCAGCGTCGCGAAGGCCTCGCTCACGCTGCCGGCCTCCTGCAGGCTGGGCAGCCCCAGCGCCTCGCGAATCTCGGGGCTCAGATCGAGACGGGCGTTGACGTGGTTCATCACCGTGCCCACCAGCTCGCCCAGATCCACGTTCAGCAGGCCGCCCTCGCGGAAGAAGTCCGGGCTGTAGGCTGCGGCTTTGCCCTCGGTCTGCACCGTGGGGAAGCCCACTTCGACGGAGAGGATGTCTTCGGTGAGCATGCCCACCAGCGGCAGTTCCACCTGGTCGAATTCGCGGGTGTCGAGATTGATCAGCTCCAGCTCGCCGGCCTGGAACTGCGTCAGGATCGGGTCGTTCGGCGCGTTGTCGCGGATGAATTCGATGTCCGATTCCATGCCACTGCTGGAGAGGCGCGTGTTCAGGTCGATGCCGTTGGCCGCCCCGGAAATGTCGAAGATCGTGGTGCCGTTCACGAACAGCGTGCTGTCCAGGAACACGCCCAGGTCCATGCCCACCTGGTAGAGCAGCACGGCCTTGAACTGGGCATTCGGGCTCACGGTGCTGAAGGCCACACTGTCGCCCGTGCTCAGGTTCACCAGCTGCGGGGTGATGGAGACCATATCGGTGGTCTGGTTGTGGCGCAGCAGCGAGCCCAGGTCGTAGTCGACCGTGGTGTCGACGGAGCCCGAGTCGAGCTTGAAGTCGATCTGCAGGCCCACCTCGCCGAACAGTTCCGTAGTCACATCCAGACGGGTCTCGCCCTGGATGGCGTCCAGCGCCTGGGAGGTTTCGTCGAACACGCGCTGCGCCTCGTCGAACACGGCGGTGGCGGCGTCGAACACCAGCTTGCGTGCCTCTTCATACACGGTCTTGGCACCATCAAACACCCATTGCGCGGCAGCCTTGCTGTTGTCCCGGACCCAGGTGGCGGCAGCGACGGCGCCGTCGTACACGGCCTGCGCGGCATCTTTCGCCGTCTGCTCTGTCCAGTTGGCCACAGCCAACGCCGCGTCGCGCACGGCGGCGGCCGCGTTGACGGTGTTGTTGTAGACCCACCAGGCATCGTCATACGCCTTCTGCCCCGCGATCCAGCTCCAGAGGGTGATGTGGGCGTCACGCGCGAAGGCGGCCACGTCCACCGCGGCCTGATAGGCCCAGTTGGCGGCATCCTCCGCCGCATTGCCCACAGCGGCGACGGCGTCGTTGAAAGCGTTGTAGGCCGTGTTCACGGCAGAACTGAAGATCTGATCGGCGGTGGCCACCGCGTTGTTGAAGGCCTGCACCGCCAGGTCGTAGGTCCGCTGTATGCCGGCATCCACGGCATAGGCCGTAGCAAAGAAAGTGTCGCGAGCGGTGTCGAGAATCTGCTGCGGGATGGCCATGGCGATGGCCTTGACCTCGGCAGCCGAGACGCCGGCCGAGATCAGGCTGATCTCACCGCTGCGCCAGGGCACGGCGCCGGTGTCATCCCAGCGCTCCGCGTCGGCGTTCCACTCCCGCTTGACGCCGCCCACGATGGGCACATATTCGTGCCACTCGATGATCGGCGCGGGGCCCGAGGCCCACATGCCCTGATCCTTCGACTCGAAGCGCACCGCCTCCTGCACCGTGCTCACGTCGTAGCGCACATCGATGCTGCCGGCCGTGGTGCCGATCAGGCTGCCGTCGTCACGATAGCCCGACACGCCGATCTCCAGATCCACGTCCGTGCTGGCTCCCACGGGCAACAGCAGGGTGAAGTCATGAGTGCCAATGAAGTGGTTGATGCCCGCATTGACCACGGCGCCCTGGGCATCGCGCACCTGGGCGCCCGCCGGCAGCTGATTGAAATTCAGCACCACGCGCTCGTTGTTGGCGGGCTGGCTGCTGATGCGCAGGCGCACCTCGTTGACCTGGCTGCCGGCCGTGGCGACGACGTCGAGAGAGGGCAGATCGGTGAAGCCTTCGACATTGAGCGTCAGCACCTGATCGACGCTGGCCCCGTGTTCGTCCTGCACCTGATAGTTGAGCACCAGGGTCTCCAGATCGCCGGTTTTCAGGTCGTCCCAGTAGTGCGGATCGATCACCAGTTGATTGCCCTGCAGCGTCCAGCCCTGCTTGCCCGAGGCTTCCGTCAGAGTGCTCACCGTCAGCACGGCGGCACGATCCACATCGCTGGCGCCGGCCAGCAGGTCGAGGGTGAAGGGGCTGTCTTCCTCACTGAATGTGTGAGCGAGCGGCGCGGCCACCACCGGCGCATCGTTGCGCCCCTGCACGCTGATGCTGAGGGCGGAGGACGCCTGCGCGCCGTGGTTGTCCTGCATCGCATAGGCGATCTGTACGCTGGCGCTGTCGCCCAGGGCCAGGGCGTCATAGGCCGTGCCCGGCGCCCAGACCACGCTGTTGCCGTCCACGCTCACGCTGCCCTGCCCGTCGCTGAGGCTGGCCGACACGAGGCTGCGGGTGTCGCTGGTGTCCACGTCGGTGTCGTTGGCGAGCACGTCCACGGTGACGCCCGCGTTCTCATGGGTGATGACGGCATCGGCATTGGCCACCGGCGCGTCATTGGTGCCCGTCACCACGATGCTGGCCGCAGCGGTGGCGCTGTCGCGATCGGCGTCGGTCACGCGATAGCTGAACTGCACGGTCGCAGATTCGCCCTGGGCCAGCGCATTGAAGTCATTGCCCGGGTCGTAACTGAAGTCCCCGGCAGCCTCCAGCTGCAGGCTGCCGCGGGCGGGGCCCTGAACCAGCTCGACGCTGCGCACCAGGTCGGGCACGGCGTCGTTGGCCACCACGGAACCGCTCACCGGGGCGTGTTCGCCGGTGGTGGTCCAGCTGTCGTTGTGCGCCACGACGGCCTCGTCGCGCGGGTCCAGGGCCACGCCATCCACCAGCACGCTGAGCTTCTCGAAGCGGCGGGCGCTGAGACCGAGGGACTTGAAGGTGAAGGTCTGCCCCTCGCTCTGGCCCGGGGCCAGACTGCCGTTCAGGAAGACGAGATACGCCGCGATGTCGGCCTGCACGTCGTCACGCATCCATTCGGCGCGGGTGAACTGCAGCTCCAGGGTGTCGGTGTGGGCGCCACCGTCATAGACATCGGTCGCGCCGACATTCTGGGCCGCACGATAGACCAGCCGGTCGTTGCCCGAGCCGCCCTCGACGGTGTCATTGCCGACGCCACCGTCCAGGGTGTCGTCGCCGCTGCCACCCTTGACGCGGTCATTGCCGCTGCCCCCCAGCGCGGTGTCGGCGCCGGGCTTGGCGTCCAGTTTCTCGCTGCTGGCGGTGCCGGTGAGTGTCTCGCTCTGATTGCTGCCGTTGACCTGATTGCCTGCCTTGGGGTTCTTGTTGTCGCTCACGGTGTCCGTTCTCCTGATGCCTGGGCGTGACGCGGCGAGGCCGCGGGTGGCGAAATTCTAGCCAATCGTCACCGCCCGCATTTGCCCCGGCATCCCAAAGGCTTGACCCGGCGTCTCAGGAGCGGGCAATAAATCAGTACAAAATTTGATCAAATCGTGTACGGTATCGGGTCAATAAAAAGCCGCATTTCAGGGCCCTTCGCGAACATGTCCGAGCTCCAGAAATCCCACTTCACCACCCACAATCTGCCGCTGCACGAGCGCGTGAACGCCTGGTCCGAGAGCATCAGCACGGTGTTCGACATCAGCGTGGACGCCAGCCGCCCGCTGCGCGAGGACTTCAATGCCAGCGTCACCAGCTATCTGCTGAACAACCAGCTGATGGTGTCGCGCTGCGACACGGTGGGGCAGCGCTTCGAACGCAGCCCGCTGAAGGTGGTGCGGGACAATCTGGACTACTACGTGATCCAGACGCATCTGACCGGCTCCCAGGTGATGCAGCGCGGCAAGTCGGCCGCGCGCTGCGAGACGGGCGATCTGATGATCATCGACCTGGCCGAACGCCATGACGCCATCACCACCGATTTCTCCCAGCTCACCATCGTGGTGCCGCGCCACATGCTGGCGCCACGCCTGCTGGCGCCGGACAGTCAGGAGGGGCGCGTGCTGCCCGCCGCGCTGCCGCTGACCCGCCTGGCCGTGAGCCACCTCAAGACGCTGTTCGGCATGCTGGAGGTGTTCTCGGCGCAGGAAGCCCTGCAGGTGATCGAGCCCACGCTGATGCTGCTGGCGAGCGCCCTCAACGGGCGCTCCGATGCGCTGGAGAACGGCAGTGCCATGCAC
The DNA here is from genome assembly GCA_964415735.1 of uncultured Klebsiella sp. Taxonomy (GTDB): domain Bacteria; phylum Pseudomonadota; class Gammaproteobacteria; order Pseudomonadales; family Pseudohongiellaceae; genus UBA5078. The sequence goes on from CAYQBR010000038.1 coordinate 5,277, forward strand.
AGCCAGCTGGCCACGGCGAAGCTGCTGATCGAACGCAGCCTGCACCGGCCGATCTCGCCGGAGAAGCTGTGCGTGGCGCTGGGGCTGTCGCGCTCCACGCTGTACCGCTTGTTCGAGCCGCTGGGAGGCGTGCGGGCCTATGTGCAGGAGCGCCGCCTGCGCCGCAGTGCCGCCGACCTGTTCACGCAGCAGCACGGCCGCCGCCGCATCTGCGACATCGCCTGGGCCTGGGGGTTTGCCAGCGAGGCGCATTTCTCGCGCGCCTTCCGCCAGCGTTTCGGGGTGACACCGCGCGAGGCGCGGCAGGGCCTGCAATCACAGCCCGGATTGCGCCTGCCGCCAGGGGCAGGCGCGGTGGGGGATCGCCAGTACGAGCAGTGGCTGGCGGAGAATCTGCGAACGTGACACCGGGCTCAGGGCAGACCGGTTTGCGGAGTCACTCCCAGACGTTGCGCACTGTCAGCGGCAGGTCGGACTTGTTGCCGTTGGCGTTCTCGACATGGATCGTGAAGCTGTCGCCATTGCGCGTGTAGCCCAGCGACTTCATGCCGCCTTCCGTCACCGCCGTGAAGTGCACGTGGTTGTCGGCGATCATCGACAGTTCCATCTTCTGCGGCGCCGGCGTGCGCGGCACGAAGCCCGGGTTCCACTGCTGGATGTGCAGCACCAGGGAGCCGTCCACTTCCTCGATGGTGATCATCTCGAACATGCTGGTGGCGCCCTCGCCCGTGGTCATGCGCACCATGGCGGCGATGGAGCGGCCTTCGGCCTTGATCCAGTTTTCCTCCAGCTGATTGGCGCCGAGCTTGCCGGCATAGGTGCCCGTCATCCACGCCAGCTGGTCGATGGTGGCCGCCGGGCCGGCGGCGAAGCTGAAGGAAGAAGCGAGGGCGAGCAGGGAACTGGCGATGAGCGTTCTTGTTGTTCTTGGCATGGCGTTCTCCGGGTTGAGGGAAAAGGGGTAGCGAGAGCTTACCACCCGCTTGGCCGTTCGTGGCAATGGAGTATCATCGGCGCCATTCCAACAAGAGGACGTCAGCATGAATTATCGCTACATCGGCAAGAGCGGCCTGCGGGTCACCCCCATCTGCATGGGCACCATGAGCTTCGGCACCTGGAGCGACGAGAAGGAAGCCTTCCGCATCCTGGACAAGGCCTACGAGCGCGGCATCAATTTCTATGACACCGCCGAGGTCTACCCCGTGCCGCCTAGCCCCGACACCATCGGCATGACGGAAACCATCTTCGGCAAGTGGCTGAAGACGCGCAATCGCGACGCCATCATCATCGCCACCAAGGTGGTGGGCGCCGCCGCCGGCTGGATGGTGCCGCCCGTGCGCGCCGGCCTCACCGCCATGGACCGTCACCATATCGAACGCGGCATCGAAGGCAGTCTGCGCCGCCTGGGCACCGATTACGTGGATCTTTATCAGGTGCACTGGCCCGACCCGATCGTGCCGCTGGAGCAGACCATGGACGCCCTCGACCGTCTGGTGGAAGCCGGCAAGGTGCGCTACATCGGCACCTCCAATGACAGCGCCTATGGCCTGACCAAGGCCAACACCATCGCCGACTACGAAGGCTATGCACGCTTCCAGTCCATCCAGAACAATTTCTCGCTGCTCAACCGCCGCTTCCTGGACGAGCTCGCCACCGTGTGCCGTCGCGAGAACGTGTCCCTGCTGCCCTACTCGCCCATCGGTGGCGGTGTGCTCAGCGGCAAGTACAACGTGCCAGAGATTCCGGCCCGCAGCCGCTTCGGCGAATACCTGGCGATGCAGAACCCGCGTCAGCGCGCCATGGCCGAGCGCTTCCTGAACCAGGCCACGCTGGATTCCACCGCCCGCTACATCGAGATCGCCCGCGCGGCCGGCATGAGCCCCACCACTCTGGCCACCGCCTGGAGCATGCACTTCGATTTCGTGGCGTCGACCATCATCGGCGCGCGCGATGCGGCCCAGCTGGACGAGTCGCTGGCCGCGCTGGACGTGACTTTGAGTGCGGACGTGCTGGCGGCCTGCGACGCGGTGCACAAGGCGTATCCGTATCCGATGGGGTGAGGGGCTACTTCAACAGGGCGCTGGCGGCACGCAACTGCTCATGCTCGAAGGCTGAGGCAAAGTCATCCAGCTCGGCAGCTTGCATGCCGACCGCCGGGCTCAATGCCACTTGCCGCCATTGCGAAACCGCCGCATGAACCCGGCCCAGCGCGTCCAGTGCCTGTCGTTCATCGAGCGCGAACCAGGCCCTGCGCGCCATGAGCATCTGCACGTCAGTGATTGGCCCGTCCTGCTCCGACAGCCAGGTCTTGGATTCTCGCTCCTTGTCCGGAAATGGATTGATGTCGAAAGTCGGCGCCAGCCGCCAGAGACCATTCTCCACGTGCAGGAAGCCATGGTTCTGCAAATGATCGTCGACATTGGTGATCAGCAAGTTCAGCACCAGACGGCACCACAACTCCTGCAGATCCCGTGTCGGCGCATGGCTGCGCGCCCGAATCACATCGGCAATTTCCAGATAACTGCGCTCGTCGTCCCGGGTAGCCTGCAACATCGACGCGGCCGACTGATACGGGATGCGCCCTTGCGCATGGCGATCGAACCGGCGAATCACGGCCACCGGAACCTCCCCCACCACGACGACGCGGGCAGCGGCAGCGTCTATTCCCGCGCGCTGCGCCAGGTGCAGAGCCAACACTTCGCCTCGCGTCACACTGCGTGCATCACCCACGCTGGGAAATTTGCCGATCGCCAGCCATCCATCGTCATCAAGGACAGTGCATTTGGGGCGCATGCCGCCCAGTGAGGTGCCCTTGCCCTGCAAGTAGCGCAGGTCCTCTGCCGTGTCCTGACCACGCTCGAGAGCATTGCTGGCCTGAAAGATGCGTTCCAGCGCAAGCATCGGAGGCGTGCTGCGCTCCCCTTCGACTGACGTGCGATGGAAGCTGCCGTCAGGCGCACGCAGGCGCAAGGCACCGACGCGGCTGAAATCATCGACCGCAAGCAGGTAGTCCAACTCCGTCAAGGCGCGCAGCGTCGGATCCTCGCGACGACGTTTGGCGTGATCGCGCGCAATCACACGCCGACCCCAGGCGTCCGGGGCGGTATCGGCAAGTGCTCCGTGAAAGACGCTGTCCTGCGCACTGGCGGCCTTGTGCGACTGATAGCCCGCGACCAACTCCAAGTCTGCCGAGACCGTGAAACGCTGCGGGTCTGAAAGCCAACTCGGGGCATAGCCGAAGACGGAATACTCACGCTGCCCCTGCCGGACATACACAAGCGTCCCCACAGGAATTTCCGCCTGCCCCAGACACAGAGGGATCTGCCAACGAGATGCCACGACGGTTGTCACAGGGCCCCCGTGATGCCGGATTTGCGGCGCACGCGTTTGGGCAATTGCTCATCCATCAGCGTCAAGCCGATATCGTCACTGGCGGTATCCAGCAGGCGCTCGAGCGCCTGGAGTTCACCAAACACGAGCAAGGCACGCGCGTAGAAGTGAATGGGCACCCGCGCGTCGCCTTTTTCCATGCGGCGTACCGTGGACAAGGAAGCCCCCATGCGCTCGGCCAGAGACGCCTGGGAGATGTGACGTCGGCGCCGCGCCAGGCCGATGTCGGCACCCAGCTTGCAGATGGCCCGGGTGACAGGAAGAGGCAGAGGTGTTTCCATTAAGAACTCCATTGAGAGCTTTAATTTGATATTAAAGCTCTGAATAGAACTATAATTAAAAACACTGGAACACTGCAAGGCAGCCTGCGACGTAGTGCCTCTCCCCTAGTTCTGCGCCGCAGTGTCTGCGTTCCAAGGGCGAATTCTCGCGAGTTGCTCTGCAATGGCGTCGGCCGTCATCTCCATGTCGCAAGCCATCTGCGCGCGTAGCCAGTAGCCCTCGCTCAGCCCAAAGAAACAACAAAGACGCAGGTCCGTGTCAGCAGTGATGCTCCTCTTGCCCGCAACGATGTCGCCAATGCGCTGAGCGGGCACGCCAATCTCCTTCGCCAGGCGGTACTGCGATATCCCCATGGGCTCGAGAAACTCTTCCTTATTACAAGAAGAGATCGTCGAGCAAGCCCACTGGTTCAAGCGTAGAACACGACAAAGGGCGCGTCCTCACTTCATCGGCGAGTAATCCGTGGTGCTCAGCATGTACGACTGCACCTGCAAGGGCACCGGGTACTTCTCCAGCAGCGCCACCCACTCCGGGTCGGTGCGGAAGGCC
>CAYQBR010000039.1:0-9239 GCA_964415735.1 uncultured Klebsiella sp.
ACATTCGACGTGAAGCGCAACGCCGCCTCGCGGATGCGCTCGTCATCGGTGGCGATCCACACGGCCTGCGCCGCACTGCCCAGCGCGCGCTCGTAGACATGCTGCAGCATCGGCTTGCCGGCGATGTCCAGCAGCGGCTTGCCGGGCAGTCGCGTGGCCGCGAAGCGCGCCGGAATCACGACGATGAAGCTCATCAGCGGTTCTCCCGCTCTTCCAGCGTCATGGCGCGGGCCTCGTTCTCCAGCATCACGGGGATGCCGTCACGTACCGGGAACGCCAGCCCATCGGCGTAGCACAGCAGCTCCGCCGCCTGACGATCAAACTTCAGCGGCCCCTTGCACAGCGGGCAGGCCAGGATGGCCAGCAGTTTCTGATCCATTGCAGACTCCTCATTCAATTGCGTGTCGTGCCGGTGGCGGCTCGCGCCTGCACCAGCCCCTGCACTGCAGTCAGCAGTGCGTTTGCGAATTCAGGCGCCAGAGACGCCTCCACCTCGAGTGCCCAGCAGTGCGGCCCGGCGAACGCTTCGCACTTGACGGCATCCTTGCTGGTCATCAGCACCGTGGCCTCCTGCGCGAACGGCAGATCGGCTGCGTGGAAGCGATGATGATCGGCAAACGCGTGGCATTGCGGCGCCAGACCGAGCGCGCGCAGCGTGGCGAAGAAACGCTGCGGATGCCCGATTCCCGCCACCGCGTGCAGTGGTCGGCCCGGCACCACTGACAGATCAGACAGCGCCACGCGCTGGCCGCTGCGCACATTCACCCACGCGGCGGGTTGCAGGCGCATGATCGTGGCCGGGGGCTGCCCTGCGTTCAGACTCGCCCGCGCACGCAGTCGCGCCAATGCATCGTCTGCTCCGCCATTGATGACCAGCCAGTCCACCTCGCGCAGTCGCGAGGCCGGTTCGCGCAGCGGGCCTGCCGGCAGGCAATGCCCATTGCCCAGCAGCCGCTCGCCGTCGATCACGACCAGCTCCAGCGCGCGCGGCATGGCATGATGCTGCAGGCCGTCATCACTCAGGATCACATCGCAGACATGCTCGGCAGCCAAGGTCTGCACCGCGCGCAGGCGCCTGGCATCCACGCGCACGGGACACCCTGTCTGCCTCTGGATCAGCACCGGCTCGTCGCCCACCTGTTGCGGCAGGGATTGCGGGGTCACGAATGCCGGCTGACCATCGCCGCCATAGCCGCGACTGACGATGCCGGGCCGCAGGTCATGCGCCTGCAGCAGCCTGGCGATGGCGATCAACAGCGGCGTCTTGCCCGTGCCACCCAGCGTGATATTGCCGATCACCACCACCGGTGGCAGCCCCTCACCGTTACCACGACGACGTTCCAGAACACGGCGTCGCAGGCCACCCAGCGCGGCCAGCAGCCGGGACAGCGGCCACAGCGGCCACAACCACGGACGAGTGCGTCCGGCAGGGTCATACCAGGCATCGACGAGGCGCATCACTCGCCTGCGGGAAGATCGGAAAACTGGATGCGGTGCAGCGCGGCGTACTTGCCATTGGCCGCGATCAGCTCCTGGTGCGTGCCGGTCTCGACGATGCGGCCCTTGTCCATCACCACGATGAGATCGGCGTTCTCGATGGTGGAAAGGCGGTGGGCGATGACGAAGGTGGTGCGCCCTTTCATCAGCGTGCTCAGCGCCTGCTGGATATGCTGTTCGGACTCGGAATCCAGCGCCGAGGTGGCCTCGTCCAGAATCAGGATCGGGGCATCCTTGAGGAAGGCGCGCGCGATGGCGACACGCTGGCGCTGGCCGCCTGAGAGCATCAGTCCGGCATCGCCCACGATGCTGTGAATGCCGTGCTCCAGCTTGTTGATGAATTCCATGGCGTGCGCGCTGCGAGCCACCTCGATGATCTGCTCGTCGCTGATGCTGCCTTCGTCGCCGTAGGCGATGTTCTGCGCGATGGTGCCCTCGAACAGCACCACATCCTGACTCACCACGGCGATCTGCTGACGCAGGTTCTCCAGCGTGTAGTCACGCGAGGGAACGCCGTCGATCAGGATGCTGCCGGACTCCACGTCGTAGAAGCGCGGCAACAGGTTCACCAGCGTGGTCTTGCCGCTGCCCGACTTGCCCACCAGGGCCACGCTCTGCCCCGGCTTCACGCGCAACGAGACATTGGCCAGCACGGGTTCTTCCACCTCGCTGCCCTCGCCACCCTCCGCCTCTGGCGGACGCTCGCTGGCCTTGTACTGGAAGCTGACATCCTGGAACTCAACTTCGCCGCGCACGCGCACCACGACATGCTTGCCGGTGTCCTTCTCGCCGGTTTCATCCAGCAGGGAGAAGATGCTCTCGGCGGCGGAAATGCCGCGCTGCACCACGGAGTTGACCTGGGAGAGCTGACGGATGGGCTTGGCCAGCAGACCGGCCACAGTGAGGAAGGCCACGAAGTCGCCTGCCGAGGCCTCGGCGAGATACTCCGGCGCCATGGCGAACCAGATCAGCACGGCCATCGCGATGCTGACCAGCAACTGGATCACGGGAATGGCGATGGACTGCGTGCCCACCATCTTCATGTTCTGCCGGCGGTTGCGCTCGCTGGCCCGCTCAAAGCGGCTCATGACGAAGCGGCGGCCGTTGAAGCTGCGCACCACCTTCTGGCCCTTGATGGACTCGTTGGTGATCTGGGTGACATCCCCCATGGAGTTCTGCATCTGTCGGCTGTACTTGCGGAACTTGCTGGACGCCGTGCCCACCACGATGGCCACGCAGGGCGCCACCAGAAGGAACACCAGGCTGAGGCGCCAGTTGCTCCAGAACAGGGAGATCAACAGGCCCACCACGGTGAGGCCCTCGCGGAAGATCACGGTGACGGCATTGGTGGCCGCGCCGCTGATCTGCTGCACATCGTAGGTGACCTTGGACACGAGGCGCCCGGCCGTGCTGTTGTCGTAGTAGCGCATGGGCAGCACCAGCAGTCTGTCCATGATCTCGCAGCGCAGGGTGTGGATGATGCTGTTGGAGATGTACTCCAGGGTGTAGCCGCCCATGAAGCCGCCGATGCCGCGCACCAGCACGATCACGACACAGAGGATGGGGCTGAGAATGCGAGCGTCGGAGTTCTGTGCTGTCACCTGGTCGACCGTCCAGCCCAGCCATTCGGCCGTGGCCACGCCGGTGATGGAAAAGATGATGTACCCGATGACGCTGATCACGAACAGGCCGCGGTGCGGCTTCACATAGGCCAGCAGGCGCTTGTAGACGTGCCAGCCCTTGGCAGGAGTGTCGTTCACGGAAGCAGTCATGGCGTGGCGTCAGTTCTCTTCGGTGGGTTTGCGGGTGGCGATGCTGAGTCGGCTGAACCCCGACTGGCCGATCGCATCCATGGCAGTGACAACGGACTGATGCGTGGCGTCGGCATCGGCAATCAGAACCAGGGCCACATTGCGGTCACCGCGCGAGACTTCTTCCAGGCCCTGCATCAGGGTGCTCAGTTCCGCATTGACCAGGGTGCGACCGTCGATGGCGTAGGCGCCGCTCTGACTCACCGAGATCTCGATGACCTGTTCCATGTCGGGCGCGGGTTGCCCATCCGCCTCTGGCAGGTTGACCGCCAAACGCGTCTCGCGCGTGAAGGTGGTGGACACCATGAAGAAGATCAGCAGAAGGAAGACCACATCGATCAGCGGCGTCAGGTTGATCGAGAGTTCTTCCTGAATGCGGCGCTTGAACTTCACAGGCTGCCGATCTCCTTGATGTCCACACGGCGGTCACTGTGCAGCGCATCCACCAGCTTGATGGACTCCTGCTCCAGATTCATCACCAGCGTGTCGACCCGGCGCATGAACATGCGATGGAACATAAAGGTGGGAATGGCCACCGACAGTCCGGCCGCGGTGGTGATCAGCGCCTGGGAAATGCCTCCCGCGAGGGCGTTGGCGTTGCCCGAGCCCTGCACCATGATCTGGGTGAACACGTCGATCATGCCGATGACCGTGCCCAGCAGACCCAGCAGCGGCGTGACGGCGGCGATGGTGCCCAGCGTGCTCAGATAGCGCTCCAGATCGTGTATCACCTGATTCGCCGCCTGTTCGATGCTCACGGTCATGGCGGCGCGACCGTACTTGGAATTCACCAGCCCTGCCGCCAGGATCTGCCCCAGTGGCGAGGCCAGGCGCAGTTCGCGCAGATGGGCGCTGTCCAGCTCGTTGTTCTTGATCCAGGTCCAGACCTGGCCGAGGGTGTAGCGAGGCGCGATGCGGGCGGCGCTCAGTGTCCAGAAGCGCTCGATGACGATGGCGATGGCGACAATGGAACACAGGATGATCGGCAGCATCAGCCAGCCACCGGCTTTGACGATTTCTACCACTGGGAACCTCCGGGCGTGATGGCGCGTACTCTACCACAGTCATCCAAGGCCCCGTGAGTGTGGCTTGTGCAGTGCTGCAGCCCTTGATTCACAAGGCCTGCGGGGCAGCGGGCAGTTCGCCGTGCAGCACCCGGGAGGCCGGCGTGACGGGCGCCTGCCACCAGCGACGCCGACTCTCGCGCCACGCGCTCGGCGCGCCAGCGCAGCCCTCCCCGGGCCCCAGACACAGCTGCAGCGCGCCCCGCACGGCCGTGTTCCAGACCCGGATGCCGCGCTCGTGATAGCGCGCCGCCACGGCCGGCGCCGGATGGCGGAACTGGTTGCGATAACCTGCCGAATACAGCGCACAGCAGGGATCGACGGCCGCCAGAAAACCCACGCTGGACGAGGTCTGGCTGCCATGGTGCGGCACCAGCAGCCAGTCACTGCGCAGGGCATCGGCGTCGACGCGCAGCAACGCGGCCTCGGCCCCGCGTTCGATGTCCCCGGTCAGCAGCAGGGTGCGCCCGCCCGCCGCGATCCGCAGCACGCAGGAACTGTCATTGCCCGCGGCATGCGCCCCCGCCGGCGGCCAGAGGACGGCGAAACTCACGTCATCCCACTGCCAGGCCTGGCCGCGCTCGCAGCGAGCAGCCGGCACCTGTGCCGCGGCCAGGGCCAGGCGATCGACCTCGCTCGGCACTTCGCCCGTCAGCACCCGAGCGATCCCGATGCCCTGCACCAGAGACGTCAGGCCGCCGGCATGGTCATTGTCCCCGTGGCTGACAAGCACCAGGTCCAGGCGGCGCACGCCCCCATGACGCAGAAACGGCAGCACGATGCCTGCCCCTGCGTCAAAGCGTTCGCTGAAGCGCGGGCCGGCATCGTAGAGCAGCGTGTGCTGCGCCGTGCGCACCACCACGGCGAGCCCCTGCCCCACATCCAGAACACTGATCTGTGCCTGCCCTGGCGGCACGGGCGACGCGCCGGGCACGAGCATGGGCAACAGCAACACGCCACCCAGCCAGCGCCGGGGCCAGCCGCGCGGCATCAACAACAGCACACTGCCCGCCAGCGCCAGTGCACCCTCCAGCAGGGTGACGCCCGCGATATCCCACAAGGCCGGCACTGGCAGTGCGATGACGGCCTGCAGTCCCACGCCGAACAGCACCAGCAGCGCATCGGCCAGATGCAGCAACCAGGCACCCCCCGCCGGCCAGAGCGACAAGAGCGCCGCGCCGAGCAGAGACAACGGCACCACCAGCAGACTGACCAGCGGAATGGCCAGCAGATTGGCCAGCGGGGCCAGCAGGGAGAACTGCTGCAGCCACAGGCCCAGCGGCAGCAGCATGCCGATGAAGATGACCCCTTGCGGCTGTCCCCAGCGCAGCCAGACATCGCGCCAGTCCACGCGCCACCACCGGTGTTGCGCAGGGTGCGGCGAGTCCGCACGCCGGTGCAGGAGATGCCAGCCGCCATACGCCAGCAGCAAGGTGCCGACGGCGCCGAAGGACAGCCAGAAACCGGCGCTCGTGACGCTCAGGGGATTCAGCAGCAAGACCAGCAGCAGGGCGAGGACATAACTGAAGGAGAGCGGCAGCCGCCGGGCCGCCAGCTGCGCACCTGCGAACACCAGGACCATCACGCAGGAGCGCTGCGTCGGAACGGAGAATCCCGCCAGCAGACTGTAGGCCACGGCGCCCAGAATGGCCGCCAGATTGCCCCACTGCTGGGCGGGCAGCCGCAGCAGGGCGCCGGGCCACAGACGCACGCCCCATCCTGTCAGCAGCGCGCACAGCCAGGCGATGAACGTGACATGCATGCCGGAAATGACGATCAGGTGATTGGTGCCCGTCTGCGTGAAGAGTGCCCAGTCGTCACTGCTCACCAGGTCTCGATCCCCCAGCACCAGTGCCAGGATGATGCCCGCCTGCGAGCGCCCCTCCAGCGCCTGCAGCAGCTGTGCACGCAGCCCATGGCGCAGCCGCGACAGCCAGGCTCCGCCATCCTCCAGCCGGACATTGAAGGCCGTGTCACGCACATAGCCGCGCGCGGCGACGCCCTGCTGCAGCAGCCAGGCCTCGTAATCGAAGCCTCCCGGATTGGCGAAACCGCGCGGCCGACTCAGTCGCACGCGCCAGAACCAGCGCTGACCCGGCTCGAGCGTCAGCGGCCCGTAATAATTGAGCTGTATCAGCCGGTCGCGGAACAGCGTCACATGCTCTGGACAATCCGCCGGCAGCAGGTCGAAGCAGCTGTGCTCCACGCGGAACTGGATCTGCTGCGCCCGCTCCGAGCGCTGGGGCAGCCCGGTGACCACGCCGGTCACCCAGAAGTCGCGCCCCTCCAGCGCTTCGGGCAGCAAGGCCTGCACCCGCAGCTGGCCAACGATCAACCCCCACAGCAGGCCGCCCAGCAAGGCACAGCCGAGCGCAGGCAGACCCCGCCCCCGCCAGCAGCCCAGCAACAGAAACAGCAGCGCGGGAACACTCAGCCAAGGAGCGATGGCCGGCAGGACAGGCAGCAAGGCCACCAGGGCAATGCCGAGGCTGGCAGCGATCATCCGTGAACGCATGGGGAATCCGGCGCTGAGCGACGTCAGTGTCGCCCGCCAAGTATAGGCAGGCCGCGCCGGAGTCGCGTGGCGTCAGTCGAGTCGCAGTGCCTCGGCAGGCTGCACGCGGGAGGCGCGCCAGGCGGGGTACAGGGTGGCGAGCAGGGACAGCAGGAACACGCCCACGCTCACGCCGATGATGTCGCTGAGGCGCAGCTCGGAGGGCAGGAAGTCCACCGGATACACCTCCGCACTGAGCAGGGTGATGCCGAAGGCACGCTCCAGCCAGGCGGCGAAATCCCCCACGGTCAGGGAGAAGAACACGCCGAAGGCGATGCCGATGACGGTGCCGATCAGCCCCACCAGACAGCCCTGGGTCATGAAGATGCGCCGGATCGTGTCGGGGCTGGCGCCGATGGTGCGCAGGATGGCGATGTCGCCGCGCTTGTCCCGCACAATCATGACCAGACTCACCACGAGGTTGAACGCTGCCACGGCCACCAGCAGCCACAGCAGCAGGCCGACCACGGTGCGCGAGAACTGGATGTTCTCGTAGATGTTGCCGAACACCCGCGTCCAGGTGTCCACCTGCACGCCCGGCGGCAGCTGCGGCCCCAGCTCGGCCGCCACCGCCCGCACCTGCAGCAGGTCCTCGATCTGGAAGCGCAGGCCGGTATGAGTGTCGCGCAGCCGGTACAGGGCCCGCGCGTCCTGCAGGGTGATCATCGCCATGGCACTGTCCAGCTCCAGAGTGCCCACGCGGTAGATGCCGGCCACGGTGAACTGGCGCTGCGTCGGCAGCGGCAGCAGCGGATTCACCGACACTTCCAGCGAATAGAGGCTGACCTTGTCACCGATACCCACGCCCAGATTGGCCGCCAGCGTGGCGCCGAGGATGATGCGGAAGCGCCCCTGCTCCAGCCCGGCCAGACTGCCCTCGCGCATGAAGCGGTCGAGTCGGGAGATGCGCTGCTCGGCCTGTGGGTCGACCCCCTGCACCAGCACGCCCTTGGCGAAGCCGTTGGCCGAGACGACGCCGGTGACTTCGATCTGCGGCGCCATGTCCAGCACGGCGGGATGCGCGCGCAGCACCTCTTCGATGGCCTGCCAGCGCTCGGGCCCCTGGGGTTCCAGCGCCTTCACCACGGCATGGGGCAGGATGCCCAGAATGTTCTCCCGCACTTCGCGGTCGAAACCGTTCATCACGGACAGCACGGTGATCAGGATGGCGATGCCCAGCGCCAGCCCGCTGACGGTGAGCGCGGACATGAACGAGACCAGCTGGCTGCGCCGCCCCACGCTGACATAGCGCAGCGCGATGAAAGCGGCGAAGGAGTGCTCGGCGTAAGGCGCCAGAGTGGGCTGCTGGCGTGGCTCATTCGCCATGGGCATCGTCCTGCGCGGGCGCTTCGACCAGGCTCGCCGTCAGGCCGCGCGCCGCGATGGCCGCCCGAGTAGCCGCGTCCAGCTCTTCCAGCTGGCCGTTGCGCAGCAGCAGCACTCTGTCGAGCGAGCGGGCGAACTCCTCGTCGTGGGTCACCACCACGAAGCTCGTGGCCAGCTGCGTATTGAGTTCCGCCATCAGGGCATGAATCTCGCGCGCCGTGTGCCGGTCCAGATTGCCGGTAGGCTCATCCAGCAGCACGCAGCGCGGCTCCGTGACCAGGGCCCGCGCGATCGCCACACGCTGGCGCTCGCCGCCGGAGAGCTCGGAAGGCTTGTGCTGAAGGCGGTGACCGAGGCCGACCCGCTCCAGGATCGCGGCCGCGCGCGCGGCCGAACGTCGCACATCGTTGCCGGCAATCAGCAGCGGCATGCTCACGTTCTCCAGTGCCGTGAACTCGCCCAGCAGATGATGGAACTGATAGACGAAGCCGAGATTGCGATTGCGCATGCGGCCGCGCTGCGCCTCGTTGAGGCTGGCCAGATTGAGGCCGGCGATCATCACCTCGCCGGAGCTGGGCAGATCGAGCCCCCCCAGCAGGTTCAGCAGCGTGGTCTTGCCCGAGCCCGAGGCACCGACGATGGCCACGCGTTCGCCGGCATAGACGCGCAGGTCGAGATTGCGCAGCACCTCGACACGCTCCGGCCCCTGGGTGTAGACCTTGCACAGCTGCCGGCATTCCAGCATCAGCTCGGGTTCCTGCATGTCGGGCGACACCATCTGGGCAGTGGGCGACTGGCGGATTTCACGCATGCTCATTCATACCTCAACACTTCGGCGGGCTGAATGCGCGTGGCCCGGTACGCGGGATAAAGGGTTGCCAGAAAGCTGACGACGAGGGCGCTGATGCAGGTCAGCACCACATCCTCGACCCGCAGCTCGGCGCGCAAGTAGCTGATCATGTAGACATCGCCCGGCGAGAGCGTGGC
>CAYQBR010000040.1:0-6925 GCA_964415735.1 uncultured Klebsiella sp.
GCGCTGGCGGTGACCTGGCCCACGGCCGGCAACATCGGCGGCGGAGGCTTCCTCGTGTATCACGGTGAGGACGGCCATGCGACCACCTTCGACTTCCGCGAGAAGGCCCCGCTGGCCGCCACCGAGCGCATGTACCTGGGGCTGGACGGCCTGGTGGTGAACAATGCCAACCACCGCAGTCTGCTCTCCGTGGGCGTGCCGGGCACGGTGGCCGGCCTCTACAAGGCGCATCAGGAGCTGGGCAGTCTGCCCTGGGCCGATCTGGTGGCCCCGGCGGTGAAGCTGGCCCGCGACGGCATCCCCATCACCTGGGAGCTGTACACCGGCTTCCGCCAGAACCAGGAGTTCTGGGACCAGTACCCGTCCTCGGCCAAGGTGTTCCTCAAGGCCGACGGCTCGCCCTATGAATTCGGTGACACCTGGGTGCAGCCCGATCTGGCCGACACCCTGCAGCTGATCCAGGAACAGGGCCGCGACGGTTTCTACAAGGGCAGCAACGCGAAGAAGCTGGCCGACTTCATGCGCGCCAACGGCGGCATCATCACCGAGGAAGACCTGGAACAGTACGAGGCCGTGGAGCGGGAGCCGGTGCGCGGCACCTACCGCGGCTACGAGATCGTCAGCATGCCCCCGCCCAGCTCCGGCGGCGTGACCCTGATCCAGATCCTCAACATCCTGGAAGGCTTCGATCTGGCGGCCTCCGGCCACAATTCCGCACAGACCCTGCACCTGATGACCGAGGCCATGCGCCGCGCCTACGCCGACCGCGCCGAGCACCTGGGCGACCCGGACTTCAACGAGAGCATGCCGCTGGACCGCCTGCTCGACAAGGACTACGCCGCCAGCCTGCGCGCCAGCATCGACCCGGACAAGGCCTCCGTCAGCGATGAAGCCAACTTCGCGCAGATCTACGAGAGCGAGGACACCACGCACTTCTCGGTGGTGGACAAGGACGGCAACATGGTCTCGCTCACCTACACGCTGGAAAACGGCTACGGCTCGCGCATCGTGGCGGAAGGGGCGGGGTATCTGCTGAACAACGAGATGGGCGACTTCAATGCCGTGCCGGGGGTGACCAACCGCAATGGCCAGATCGGCACGCCGCCGAACCTGATCGCGCCGGGCAAGCGCATGCTCTCCAGCATGTCGCCCACCATCGTCGCGCAGGACGGCAAGCCGCTGATGGCGGTGGGCAGTCCCGGCGGCCGCACCATCATCAACACCACCCTGCAGCTGATTCTCAACGTGGTGGATCACGGCATGAACATCGCGCAGTCCGTGGAAGCGCCGCGCATCCACCATCAGTGGCTGCCGGATGTCATCAGCATGGAAGACAGCGGCTTCTCGCCCGACACCATTCAGCTGCTGAACAGTCGTGGACACGAAGTCCGCGTGCGCGGTGAGCAGGGCACGGCCATGGGGGTCTATCACGACCGCGAGGCCGGCCTGTTCCTGGGCGGCTCGGATTCCCGCGCCGGCGATGGTGGGGCGGTCGGTTACTGAGATCTCGCGCGGCGCTGTCTGTTCGCGGGCAGCGCTTCAGGTCGGGCGGCGCAGCAGGCCGATGCCCAGCGCCGCCATGCCGATGGAGATCAGCGGGTTCAGATAGTTCAGAAAGGCGTAGGGGGCGTAGTCCAGCACCGGCACCCCCAGCGTCGCCGCATAGAAGGCGCCGGCCGTGGTCCAGGGGATCAGGCCGGTGCTCATCGTCGAGCCTTCCTCCACCGAGCGCGAGAGCACCGCGTTGTCCAGCCCCTTCTCTTCGTAGGCCCGGCGGAACAGCTGGCAGTTCAGGATGATGCTGATGTAGGCCTCGCCCATGCCCATGTTGCCGAGCACGCCCGCCCCGATGGTGGTGGCGATCAGACTCACGGTGCGCTGCACGCGCGCGATGATCCCCTCCAGCAGGGCCTGCAGGAAGCCGGCCGCATAGAGAATCCCCCCCAGCGCCAGCGCCATCAGCGAGAGCAGCAGCGTCCAGCTCATGCTCATGATGCCGCCACGCCCCAGCAGATCGTCCAGACTCGCCACGCCCGTGGTGCCCGGCTGGTTCTCCCACAGGGCGTTGAGCACGTCCACCAGGGCGCGGTCCTGATACAGCACCGCCACGGCCACGGCCGTCAGCACACTGGCACTCATGCTGATCTCGGGCGAGAGCCGGCGCAGGCTCAGCACCAGCATCACCAGCAGCGGCAGCCCCGTGGCCAGCAGGCCCAGCTGGAAGCTGCCGGCCAGTGCCTGCTGCATGTCGGCGATGGCCTGTTCGGGCAGCGCGGCATCGGCATGGCCGAAACCCAGCGCCAGGAAGATGAGCAGGCACAGCACGAAGGCGGGCACCGTGGTGTAGAGCATGCTGCCGATGTGGCGGTAGAGATTGGTGTGGGCACTCATCGCGGCCAGCACCGTGGTGTCGGACACGGGCGAGAGCTTGTCGCCGAAGGTCGCCCCGGCCACCACCATGCCGGCCACCAGGGGCAGGGGCAGCTGCATGGTGCTGCCGATGCTCATCAGCACCAGGCCGAGTGTGCCGGCCGTGCCCCAGGAGGTGCCGGTGGCCACCGACATCAGGCTGCACAGCACCAGCCCGGTGGCCAGGAACAGGGCGGGGCTCAGCAGGTCGAGGCCGTGATGGATGAGCGCCGCCACCGTGCCGCTCTGCATGTAGGCGGCAATCAGCATGCCGATCAGCACGAAGATGTAGAGCGCGGGCAGGGCCTTGGCGATGCCGGTGTTCATCATCTCGCGGATGGCGCTGAAGGTGTGCCCCAGCAGCCAGGCGTGCAGGGCCGTCCACAGCAGGCAGAAGAACAGCACGATGTGCAGGCTGATCTGGAACACGAACAGGCCCGTCGAGATCATCAGGAAATTGCCGCCGAAGCACAGCAGTGCGCGGGCCAGGCCGGGGGTGCGGGCCGCGGGTCGAGCAGCGTCTGCGGGGGCGCCTGCGGAACGCGGTTCGGGGGTGTTCATCGTGGCGACGTCTCCTCGGTGTCGGGCAGATGGCGCTGTTCGCTGGCCACCCAGTGGGCCGTCTGCACGCCAATGCGTTCAGACAGGAACTTGCCGCCGTCGGTGGCGCGGTAGTGGGCCAGGGCCTGGTACACCAGTGGCGCGCCCAGCAGCAGCAAGGGAATGTTCATGTAGACCATGAGGATATTGGTCAGGTCAGTGATTGCCCACAGATTGCCCAGCTCAAGCCCCGCCAGCACGGTCAGGGCGCCGAAGGGCACGAACACCAGGGAACCCAGCACGCGGATGCCGAGGATGAACCGCGGCGAGCGCGAGATCAGATTGGCCGAGATCTCCGCGAACGAGATCATGCCCAGCAGGGTGGTGAAGGCGAACAGGGCGTAGCAGGCGCAGACGAGCATCACCAGCGCGCGGTCGAGCGCATCCGGCGTCAGGGCCTGCACCGAGGCCACGTAGACGTCCAGGCGCGCGGCACTGGCGGCGGCCCACTCGGCGCTGCTGGCGGAGTCCGTCCACAAGTGCGCCAGCACCACGATGAAGCCGGTGAGGGTGCAGATCACCAGTGTGTCGAAGAACACCCCCATGGCCTGCACGAAGCCCTGTTCGCAGGGGTGGTCGTTGTCGGCCACCGCCGCCGCCATGGTGATGGTGCCCTGGCCGGCCTCGTTGGACATCAGCCCCCGGCGCACGCCTTCGGCGATGGCAATGCCGATGCTGCCGCCGAACAGGGCATCCGGCGCGAAGGCGCCGCCGAACACCAGACGGAAGAAGTCGGGCAGCAGCGGCAGATTGAACAGGATGATCAGCAGCGACAGGCTGCAGAACAGGCTGGCCATGCCGGGCACGAGGCGGTTGGTCCAGTGGGTGACGCGGCGGATGCCGCCCAGGATCAGCCAGGCACAGCTCAGCACCAGCCCGATGGCGATGCCGTAGTAGAGCGGCGATTGCCGGCCCGACTGCGCGCCTGTGGCGGTGTCGGCCAGCAGGCCGATGGCGGTGAAGATGTTGAAGGTCTGCGAGGGCACATTGAACAGGGCGTAGACGATGAAGGCGCCGGCCAGGGTGACACCCACCCAGCGCCGATTGCCCAGCAGGCGCTGGCCGTAATAGGGCATGCCGCCGACGAATTCGTCCTGCTTGCGCTCCTTGAACAGCTGCGCCAGCACCGATTCCACGAAGGCCGTGGCCATGCCGAAGGCGGCCGCCACCCACATCCAGAACAGGGCACCCGGGCCGCCCACGGCGATGGCGCCGGTCACGCCGACAATATTGCCCGGCCCCACCCGCATGGCCAGCCCCAGCAGGAACGAGGCCGTGGCGCTGATGCCGGTGGCGCTGCGGCGCTGGCGGCGCATGATCGCGAAGGCCCGGCGGGCGCTGAGCCATTGCACGCCCGCCGTGCGCAGGGTGAACCACACGCCGCTGCCGGTGAGCAGCAGCACGGCGAAGGAGAGCTGGCCGAGCACGGGAATCTGCGCATACCAGTCCAGCTGCAGCGGAAAGTTCCACACGCCGTCGGAGATGGGCTGGATGAAGCGGAACAGCGCGTTGATGGACTGGAACAGGCTTTCCAAGGGGCGGCACTCGACGGCGAGAGTTCTGGGGGCTGAGCGGCACTCTACCCTGTCGTCCGGTCAGCTGCCAGCGCGGCCATTGCCACAAAACTGTCGCGAAAGCGTCAAACCCCTGCAGGCTGGCTGTCATCCGGACACCGCACAATCGCGAGGCTTTTCCACAATAACCGGGAGAACCCTATGTTGATCGCACGTCCTGCAGGCTGCCCCACACCCAAGCGCCCTGTGTCACCTTTGAGCATCGCCATCCTGGCGGCCCTCGCCGCTGTTTCCACCGATTCCGTCATGGCCCAGCAGACGCCCGAGATCCAGGAGATCAGCGTCTTCGGTCAGGGCCAGACCCGTCAGGTGCAGAGCCTGAATGCCGAGCAGCTGGCCCAGTTTCCTGCCGGCACCAGCCCGCTCAAGTCCATCGAGAAGCTGCCGGGCGTGAACTTCCAGTCCGCCGATCCGTACGGCGCCTACGAGTGGTCCGCCCGCGTCGTGGTGCGCGGCTTCAACCAGAACCAGATGGGCTTCACCCTGGACGGCGTGCCGCTGGGCGACATGTCCTATGCCAACCACAACGGCCTGCACATCAGCCGCGCCATCATCTCCGAGAACATGGGTCGCGTGTCGTTGTCCCAGGGCGCGGGTGCCCTGGCCACGGCGTCGACCAGCAATCTGGGCGGCACCCTCGAATTCACCTCGGCCGACCCTGAGGACAGCTTCGGCATCATGACCAATGCCACGGTCGGCAGTGACGCCGCCCGCCGCGTGTTCCTGCGTCTGGACAGCGGCACTTTATCCACCGGCACGCGCTTCTTCCTGAGCACGGCCACCCAGGATGCCGACAAGTGGAAGGGCGCCGGCGAACAGAATCAGGACTATGTGAACCTGAAACTGGTGCAGCCCATCGGACAGGGCATGCTGACGGCGTTCTACAGCGGCTCCGACCGCGCCGAGAACGACTATCAGGACATGTCCAAGGACATGATCCGTCGTCTGGGCCGCGACTGGGACAACTACTTCCCCGATTACGCCCGCGCCATCGCTGCCGCCCGTGGCACCTTCACCGGGGCGGTGAACAGCCTGGATGACGCCTACTGGAACGCGGCCGGCCTGCGCAAGGACGATCTGTCCTACGTGAAGCTCGATCTGCCGGTGAACGAGGCGCTCGCACTGAATGCCACGGCCTACTTCCACGACAACGAGGGCCAGGGCCTGTGGGGCACCCCGTATGTGCCGACCCCGGGTGGCGCGCCGCTGACCATCCGCACCACGGAATACCAGATCGACCGATCCGGCTTCATCAGTGAGCTGAGCTACGAGGCGGGTGCGCACACACTGAGCGCCGGCCTCTGGCTGGAAGACAACGACTTCGAGCAGGCCCGCCGCTTCTATGGCGAGCCCAGCGCCGCCTTCCCGAGCCGCGACTTCCTCAAGTTCCAGCGCAACCCGCTGCTGACCCAGTGGGAATACGCCTTCAACACCCAGACCACGCAGCTGCACGTGAAGGACATCTGGCAGGCCACGGACGCCCTGCGTCTGGAGTTCGGCTTCAAGAGCGTGAAGGTGGACATCAAGGCCAGCACCCTCGTGGGCGACAACAAGACAGGCAAGATCGACACCGACGAGGGCTTCCTGCCCCAGGTCGGCTTCGTGTACGACCTGAATGCCGACAGTGAACTGTTCGGCGCTGCCTCCAAGAACGTGCGTGCACTGATCGGCTCGGCCACCGGCACTTCGCCGTTCTCTGCCACCCAGGCAGGCTTCGATGCGATCAAGGACACGATCGAGCCGGAAACCGCCACCAGCGTCGAGATGGGCTATCGCTTCCGCATGAATGACCTGGAAGGCGTGGTGACCGCCTACCACGTGAGTTTCGACGATCGTCTGCTCGCCATTCAGCAGGGGTCGGCCATCATCGGTGCGTTCAACGCGCTGGCCAACGTGGGCAGCGTGACGTCCAAGGGCATCGAGACAGGCATCGACTGGCAGGTGAATGACCAGATCAACTGGTACAACTCTGCCAGCTACAACCTGTCCACCATCGACGACGACTACCTGAGCGGCACCACGGTGGTGAACACCTCCGGCAAGACCGTGGTGGACTCCCCCGAGTGGATGTTCAACTCCGAGCTGGGCTACGAAGTCGACAAGGCCTTCGCCAAGCTGCACGTCAAGTTCACCGGTGAGCGGGAATACACGTTCCTGAATCAGGGCAGTGTGGACAGCTTCACCGTGATGAATCTGAGTGCCGGCTATCGCTTCGGCGAGATGGGCATGCTCAAGGATCTGACGGCCCAGATCGACATCGCCAACCTGCTGGATGAGGACTACATCTCCACCGTGGGCAGCGGCGGTTTCGGCAACTCCGATCTGGCCGGCACGGCCATGAC
>CAYQBR010000040.1:7025-9067 GCA_964415735.1 uncultured Klebsiella sp.
GCCATGCCGGAGTCGCGAATCTCGCTGTAGTCCGCCCAGTGCACATCGCCGGAGATGATCACCACGGGTTCGCGCTGGTACTGCTCCAGCAGGCCGAAGAAGCGCTGCCGTTCCTGCGGAAAGTTCGCCCAGGTTTCCCAGCCGGTGAAGTCTGCCAGCAACTGGATGCTCGAGCCGATGATGCGCAGGTCGACGTCTTCCTGCAGTTCCTGCTCCAGCCAGGTCCACTGTGCCTCGCCCAGCAGCTGGGCGTCGGCGCGCAGATTGGCCTCGTAGGGACCCATCTGCTGCGCCTCGCGCCAGGCCAGCTGCTGCGGGTCGCTCAGTGCCGTCAAGTCGCCCCGGTTCCAGCGCAGGTCCAGCAGGATCACCTGCACGCGGCGCCCCTCTTCGCCAAACGTGTGAGAGGTGTAGATGCCATCCGCGCGGCGGCGCCGTTCTGAATCGAGCGGTTCGCCAAAGAAGTCCAGCATGATGCGCCGCGAGGCTTCCTTGCTCACATAGTCCTTGCCGATGTCGTTCTGGCCGTAGTCATGATCGTCCCAGGTGGCCATGATCGGCGTGCTCTGGCGCAGACGGGCGAAGCCCGGGATATTGCCCAGGGCGTTGTAGGCGGCCTGCAGTTCCACCGGATCGTCCGTGTCGGCATACACATTGTCGCCGAGCAGGATGAACAGGTCGGGCGCATCGGCCAGGATGGGCGTCCAGATGGGCTGCGGTTTGGTCTGGTCCCCGCAGGAGCCGAAGGCGATGCGGGTGATGTCCTGGGCCAGGGCAGGCGAGGTGGCGATCAGGCAGAGCAGGCTCAACGCGAGTGGAATGGTTTTCATGGCAGGAACTCCTGCAGCGGGGCGCCCATGGCGGGGTTGAGTGTGCGGTAGTCCACGTCGAGATACTGCAGCAGCGTCGCCGCGATGCGATTGGATGTGAGGCAGGCGGCATCGCCATTGCTCAGCGCACCCCTGACAGGGACACCCGGCCCCATGGCCGCCATCCACACATCCTCGGAGCCCGCGATGCCGTCTTCGTACTGTGCCAGCGACTGCATGTAGCCCGTCAGCGATTCCTTGCTGGCGTGGTATTGCCAGGTTTCCAGCGGCATCTCGCCACGCCCGTGATCCACCGTGATGAACAACACGGTGTTGTCACGATAACCCTCCGTGCCCTGCACGAATTCCCACAGCTCGCGAATGAAACGATCGGTGCGCTGCGCCGCGAAGATGTACTCGTCGTAGCGGCCGTCATGGGCAAAGTCGTCGGTCTCGCCATAGCTGATGAAGGTCACGCGCGGGCGCTCGGTACGCAGATGCTCGAGGGCGTAGCGGTGCGTGAAGGCGTCGTGTCGCACAGTTTCCCAGGGCGGCGGAATGTCCTCGCTCAATTGCAGCAGGGTGGCTTCGAGTGGCGTGGCGGGTGTCACAGCGGTTCCAAGTGCATTCACCGGCAGGCCGCTGCGTTCGACATTGAATATCCACGGGAACACATCCCAGGAGGCGAAGGCTGCGACGCGGCCGGCGAACGCGGGCGTCCCGTCGAGCAGCTCCAGCAGCGTGCGCTCCGGGTTGGGATTCTTGCCATTGGTGTCGATGCTGCGATTGACCACTCCGCTCAGGATCTCGCTGTAGCCGGGAAAGGAAAAATGCCAGGGATTGCTGATGCGGGCGCAGGAGCCGGCATCGCGATTGCCGGCATGAGTGCCCTGCGCGAACACCACCTCGTGCAGGAAGGGAAAGAGCTTGCGCGCGCGCACGGACGGGTCTTCGTCCCAGAACTGCGCCAGCAGTTGCTCGCTGCGCGGCGAATAGTCGGGGTGTGTGGCCAGCGCGTGATCGAGGCCGCGGTAAAGCTCCTGCCAGCGCAGGCCGTCAAGCGTGACGAGCAGGAGATTGTCGGCGGCGTGCAGGGTCGGGCCAGTGAGCGAGAACGCGCCGGCCAGCGCAAGGCTCGCGGCGCGGGGAAAGCGAGATAGGGACATGGGCTGCTCCTGTGGCAGGTCGAGAGGAAGTCTCGCGCCACAGGGTAGCGGGGGTGTGTGACAGCAA
>CAYQBR010000041.1:0-8980 GCA_964415735.1 uncultured Klebsiella sp.
GGGAAGTGATCGGTCTCGATGCCGAAGCGCTTGGCGAAGGGCAGCACGACATCCGAGCCCAGCTGCTCATAGAGCCGCACGGCCGGGATGTTGCGGGAATTGGTCAGGGCGGTGCGCAGCGTGATCGGACCGGCGAAATTGTTCTCGAAATTGCGCGGCCGGTAGTCACCCCGGGCGAAGGCGGCGTCGTTGATGATGGAGGCCGGCGTATAGCCCTGTTCCAGCGCGGCGCCATAGACGAAAGGCTTGAAGCCGGAGCCGGGTGGGCGGGGCGTGATGGCGCGGTTGACCTGGCTGAGCGCGAAATCATAGCCGCCGACCAGGGCCAGGATGTCGCCGTTGTCTGGAGACACCGACACGATGGCGCCCTGCAGGTCCGGAATCTGTCCGAGCGACCAGCTGCCGTCTGCCGCCTGCTTCAGGCGCACCAGATCGCCGGTCTGCACGATGTCCGAGGCGCGTTCCGGGCGAGGCCAGGCGCGGCCGCGGTCGATGAAGGGCGCGGCCCAGCTCAGGCCCTGCCAGGACACGGTGACGGTGCTGCCATCCTGCAGCAGCGCCTCGATCTCCCGCTCGGCCACACTGCTCACCACGGCCGGATGCTGATTGCCCAGCAGCTGCTCGCCTTCCAGCGCCTGCAGCCAGGTGCTGCGCGCGTCGGCATCCGCCGCCACCTCGATGTGGCGCTCCGGCCCGCGGTAGCCATGGCGCTTGTCGTAATACTCCTCCAGCCCATTGCTCAGAGCCTGGTTGGCGATCGCCTGCTTGTCGCTGTGGATGCTGGTGCGCACCTCGAAGCCCTTGCGATAGATGTCCTCGCCGAACTGGCTGTAAAGCTCCTGACGCACCATTTCGGCAACATACGGCGCGCTCACCTCGATGCGGCGATTGTGGCGTCGGGCATTGTCGGGGGTGTTGATGGCCTGCTCGTACTGCTCTCGGGTGATCATGTCCTCGTCGTACATCTTGGTGAGCACTACATTGCGCCGCTGGGTGGCGCGGGCAGGATCGGCGATCGGATTGCACGGCGTGGGGCAGGGCAGCACCGAAGTCAGCATGGCGAACTGGGGCAGCTCGAGCTCCCAGATCGGCTTGCCATAGTAGGCATAGGCGGCGGCATTGATGCCGTCGGCGCCGGAGCCAAAGTAGATCAGGTTGAGATACAGCGTGATGATCTCTTCCTTGCTCAGCTCGCGCTGGATGCGGAAGGCGAACGGGATTTCCTTGAGCTTGCGCGAGTACACCGAGTCGCTGTCGAATGAGATGTTGTTGGCGAGCTGCATCGTGATGGTGCTGCCGCCTCCGAGGTTGATGCCGCGCACGAAGCCGTAGAAGCCGCGCAGAAGGCCGCGTATGTCCACGCCGGAATGGGAGTAGAAGCGCGGGTCTTCGCTGGCGATGACGGCGTTGATCATCATCGGCGGGATCTGTTCGTAGGGAATCGGGTCGCGGCGGATGCCGATCTCGTCGATCAGGCGGTTGTCGGCCGTGAGGATGCGCAGGGGCGTCTCCAGCTGCACATGGCGATAGGACTCGGCCGACGGCAGCTTGGGCGAGAGATAGAGGAACCCCGCCGCGGCCACCATGACGCCGCCGCTGCTGCAGAAGATGCCGAACCAGAACAGGCCTCGGATGATTGTCTTGATTCTGGAGTTCACGGAAGTTGCCAACCCTGGGCTGCAAGAAATTCGCCGGCTCCTGCCGGAGAGACCTGGAAACACCGGAATTCGTCCCTCGGGACGCCGCAGGCTGGCGGCATTATATACGCTGCCCGCGCATTAATCTTGAGTGCCATGGTCGGGATTGTCCGGGCGCTGCATCGACCGGCAATTGCCCACGCGTAGTGCTGCAGCTCGACCGGCGTTTTGTCAATTTCACCTTGCAAAACAAAATCATGCGCGCACTCGCGAGGCATCACGGGGCGGTGCCTGGGCGGCGCAGGGTGCCTTGGCGCGCAGGCGCCGACCTGTGCGCCAAGGCACGCTTTCTTCGCGAGATATGAACTGGTTGGCAACATAAAGTTATTTATTGAAATGCCGATATAATTTGTTGAATATCATATATAAATTTGTTTTGATGTCGCAAATATCAGAAATCGACTTCTTTCAGGAGCGATTTTCTGTGCGCGTCTATACTCGATACGACACCGCTCCCGGACCTGCGGGAGCACTCTCAGGCTGACAAACGTGCTGCAATTTCTGAGCAGAAAAACAAGAACCCTGCTGGGCGTGGACATCAGCTCCTCCGCCGTGAAGCTGCTCGAGTTCAGCCTGAACAATGGTCGTTACCGCATCGAGAACTACGTCATCCGCCAGCTCCCCCTGAATGCCGTGGTCGAGAAGAACATCAGCGACATCGACGCCGTGGGCGATGCCATCCGGCAGGCGCTCTCGATCCTGAAGCCTGCGACGAAAGAGGCGGCTGTGGCCGTGGCCGGGTCGGCCGTGATCACCAAGATCATCGAGATGAGCGCTGCGATGAACGATTCCGAGATGGAAAACCAGATCATCGTCGAGGCCGACCAGTACATCCCGTATCCGCTCAGTGAAGTGGCCATCGACTTCGAGCGCCAGGAGCAGACGGACCCGCGTTCCGACTTCGTCGACGTGCTGCTGGCCGCCTGCCGCAAGGAGAACGTCGAATCCCGCGTCGCGGCGCTGCAGTCCGGCGGCCTGGTGGCCCGCGTCGTCGACATCGAGGCCTATGCCATGGAGCGCGCATTCAGTCTGCTGCAGGGCCAACTGGCCGGCGCGGACCCGCACACCGTGGCCATCCTGGACATCGGCGCCACCATCACCACGCTGCACGTGTTGCTGGAAGGACGGACCATCTACACGCGGGAGCAGCTGTTCGGCGGGCGTCAGCTGGTCGAAGACGTGCAGCGACGGTTCGGGCTGTCCGCCATCGAGGCCGAAACGGCCATTCGGCGGGGCACGCTGCCGGACGAATACGAGCAGGAGATCCTCGCGCCGTTCAAGGACGCCGTCGTGCAGCAGATCAGCCGGTCGCTGCAGTTCTTCTTCTCGTCCAGTCAGTACAACGATGTCGATCAGATCATCCTGGCGGGCGGCGTCGCCGCCATCGACGGCCTTGCCGGCCTGGTCCGCGAGCAGCTGGCCACGCCGGCCATGGTGGCCAATCCCTTCCAGGACATCGCCACGGGCAGCAAGGTGAACAAGACTCTGCTGGCCAATGATGCGCCAGCGCTGATGATCGCGTGCGGCCTGGCCATGAGGAGCAAATACTGATGGCGCGCATCAATCTGCTGCCCTGGCGCGAACAGCTGCGCGAAGAGCGCAAGCGCGAATTCATCGTGCTGCTGCTGGGCGTGTTCATCATCGCCGCCGGCATCATCATCATGATCGACCGCAACTTCCGCGCCGACATCCGCTACCAGCAGGCGCGCAACGACTTCCTGCGCCGGGAACTGCTGGTGCTGGATGCCCGCATCGCGGAGATCGACGAGCTCAAGGAGCAGAAGGCACAGATCAACTCGCGCATGGAAGTCATTCAGGACCTGCAGGGGTCGCGGCCGGTGATCGTGCGCATCTTCGATGAAATGGTGAAGGCCCTGCCCACCGGGGTCTATTTCAACTCCCTGCAGCGCGAAGGCGATCGCCTGCAGATCGAAGGCATTGCCGAGTCCAACAACAAGGTGTCGGAGCTGATGCGGCGGCTGGATGATTCCGAGTGGTTCATCAACCCGAGTCTGCAGCAGATTTCCGCGGCGACGGCCGATGCCAATTCGGATCAGCGCCAGGCCAATGCCTTCTCGCTCACGCTCTTCATGCAGTCGCCCGAGCGCGGGGAGGAACTCTGACATGTCATTGCCCGCGCTGATCAAGGAGCTGCAGAGCTTCGACTGGAACAATCTGAGCGATATCGAGACCATCGGCGTGTGGCCCGGGGTCGTCAAGTTCGTGCTTGCCGCTGTGCTGTTCGTCGTCTGTGTTGCCGGTGGCTTCTGGTTCGACATTCGCAATCTGCAGGCGGAGCTCGGGCGCTGGGAAGCCGAGGAAACGACGCTGCGCAGCGAATTCGAGCAGAAGGCCGTGCTGGCCGCCAATCTCGAGGAATACAAGGCGCAGACGGTCGAGATGGAGAATGCCTTCTCCGAGCTGCTGCGCCAGCTGCCCAGTCAGACGGAGGTGCCCGATCTGGTGGACGATGTTACCGAAACCGGTCTGGGCGCCAGTCTGAATTTCGCCCGCATCGAACTGGATGAGGAAGTGGAACTGGAGTTCTACATCGAGCAGCCGATACAGGTGGAGGTTGTCGGCAGCTATCACGACTTCGGCACCTTCGTCAGTGGCGTGGCCAGTCTGCCGCGCATCGTGACGCTGCATGACTTCGAGATCACGGCGCCGGAAACACGCAGCCCTCTGACCATGAGTATCCTCGCGAAGACCTACCGCTACCGTACCGAGGAAGAGCAGGCCGCCCAGCGCGCCGCTCAGGAAGCTGCGGAGAGTGCCGAAGATGCGCAGTGATCGTCGCCTTGCACGTCTGCTCCTGCTGTGCAGCCTCGCGCTGCTGGCCGGCTGTGGTCGTCAGACAGCCATGGATGATCTGCAGCAGTTCATCATCGAAGTGTCTCTGCGCCCAGGCGGCGAGATCGAACCCATGCCCCAGTTCCAGCCCTACGAGGCCTTTGCCTACAGTGCCGCCTCGCTGCGCAGCCCTTTCGATGTGCCGATCATGGTGGGCACGGCGCCCGCCGAGGAACCGGTGAACATCGTGCAGCCGGATTTCGACAGGACTCCGGAGCCGCTGGAGAGCTTCGCGCTCACCGATCTCGCGATGGTGGGGATGATCACGCGCGAGCGCAGTGTCATCGCGCTCATCCGTGACAGCAGCGGCACGCTGCACCGCATTGGCGTCGGCAATTATCTGGGGCGCAATCACGGACGCGTGTCCCGCGTCACGAACAGCGAGATCGAACTCGTGGAAATCGTGCCGGCGGGTGATGGCGGCTGGGTGGAACGACCGCGCACGCTGCCACTGCAGCGCTGAACAAAAGGTGATCTGAGAATGAGAACAGTGACGATGACATCAAGTGCCTGGGCGCAGGCATGGCGTAGCGGCATGCGAGCAGCAGGTCTCTTGCTGCTGAGCGTCTGGGCGCTGGTGACTCAGGCGCAGGACGCCGTGACGCTCAACAGCATCGGTTTCGCGAATCTGCCCGGTGACAGCATCGAGGTCCGGCTCGAATTCGACGGCGTTCCACCGCAGCCCAGCGGCTTTGCGCAGACGGACCCGGCGCGCATCTCCATCGACCTGAGCAATGTGCAGAGTGCACTGGCCGAGCGCCGCTTCGACCTGGGCGCCACCAATGCCCAGAGTGTCATGGTGCTGGAGACGGCCGACCGTACGCGTCTGGTGTTCAATCTGGTGACGCCCGTCGATTACCAGACACGCATCGAGGGCAACACGCTCGTAGTGCTGCTGGGCGGCAACGATTCGCTGGCTGCGACTCCTGCCGCGCCGGCCGATGCCCCCGTGGTGCCGCCAGCCGCCGCCAATGGCCCGACCATCGCCGATGTCAGCTTTCGTCGTGGCAGCGAGGCCGACGAAGGTCAAGTCGTCGTCACGCTCAGTGACGAGCAGATCATCGGCAATGTCGAGCAGGTGGGCAGTCGCGTCTATGTGGAATTCGCCGGTGCCGCCGTGCCCGAGCGTCTGAATCGACGCTTCGATGTCACGGACTTCGCCACGCCGGTCAACACCGTTGATGTGTATCCGCAGCGTGGCAATGCCACCATTGCCATCGACTTGAACGGTCAGTTCGAATACGTGGCCTATCAGCAGGGACGCCAGTACACCATCAGTGTCACGCCGCCCGGTGCCACGGCGGCCGATGCCGACCCTGCCTCTCGCTTCTCCGGCACGCTCGTCTCCCTGAGCTTTCAGAACATTGAAGTACGGTCGGTGCTGCAGTTGCTGGCCGAAGAGAACGACCTGAACCTGGTGGCCAGTGATGCGATCACCGGCAACATCACCCTGCAGCTGGAGGATGTGCCCTGGGATCAGGCCCTGAATCTGGTGCTGCAGTCCCGCAATCTTGCGCAGCGGCTGGTCGGCAATGTGTTGTACGTGGCGCCGGCCAACGAGATCGCGGCGCAGGAGCAGCAGGCCCTCGATGCCAGTCGTCAGGCCGAGGCACTCGCTCCCCTGCAGACGGAATTCATTCAGGTCAACTATGCCGACGCGGCCAACATCCTGATGTTGCTCACCGGCTCGCCGACGGGCAGAGCCGGAGCTGCCGCCCCGGCGCCCACGCCAGTGCCTGCTGCCGATCCGACAGCACCGGCCGCGACAGGCGCCGCGGCAACCAGGACAACCGGTGTGCTCTCCAGCCGTGGCACCGCGACAGTGGACGCGCGCACCAACATCATCATCATCCGCGACGTGGCCGAGAAGCTGGAGGAAGTGCGGGAACTGCTGAGCAAGCTGGACGTGCCGGTGCGCCAGGTGCTGATCGAGGCGCGCATTGTCAATGTCTCCACCGATTTCGGGCGTGACCTGGGCATTCGCTGGGGCGGGGCGGGGCGCACGGACTCCGGCGATGGCTTCCGTTACGGCGGCACGCAGGCCGCCACGCTCGAGCAGCAGAACAATCGCGTGGCGGAATCCGCTGCCATCCAGGAGGCCCTGGCGGCCGGCGAGGCGGCCCGTGTGCAGGCGCTGCAGGACGGCACTGACCCGAGTCTGATCGGCGCGATCGTGGCACAGGCCATCGCGGCAGTCCCGATTCCGGTGGGCAGCACGTCATTCCCGGATGCGCTCGCCGTGGATCTGGGGGTGCAGGACGACAGTGCTTCTTCCTTCTCGGTGGGCTTCACCAGCAACAGCGGCTTGATCGAGCTGGAGCTGTCCGCGCTGGAGAGCAGCGGCAACGGCGAGGTCATCGCCCGGCCGAAAGTCACCACGCAGGACAAGGTCACCGCCACTATCCAGTCAGGGGTCCGCATTCCCTATCAGGCGCAGGCCGGGGGCACGGCGGGGGGCTCCACCACCGAGTTCGTGGACGCGGTGCTGTCGCTGGAAGTCACGCCGCAGATCACGCCGGACGGCCGC
Source organism: uncultured Klebsiella sp. (assembly GCA_964415735.1). GTDB lineage: Bacteria > Pseudomonadota > Gammaproteobacteria > Pseudomonadales > Pseudohongiellaceae > UBA5078. Next base: position 7,078 of record CAYQBR010000041.1, read on the forward strand.
ATCATCATGCAGCTGGACATCCATCAGGACTCGGTCGCGCCGGGCACGGGCAATGTGCCTGCGATCAACACCAACTCCATCAACACCAGTGTGCTGGTGGAGAACGGCGACACCATCGTGCTGGGCGGTGTGTTCCGTGAAGAGACCACCACCACGGAAACCAAGACGCCGGTGCTGGGCGATGTGCCGTATCTCGGGCGCCTGTTCAAGCGCACCAACAACGAGAATCGCCGCACGGAACTGCTGATCTTCATCACGCCGCGCATCATTGCGGAGATCAACACCCGCTGAGAACGGCCGTGATTTTGCCCCGCTGCCAAGGGTACAATGCCGGCCAATCGAGCATTGGGTGGAGCGGCAGCGGCGAATGGACAAGCAGGAAAACATCTTTCTGATCGGGCCGATGGGCGTAGGCAAGAGCACCATCGGCCGTCTCCTGGCTTCCGCACTCGACATGCCCTTTCAAGATTCTGATCGCGAGATCGAATTCGTCACCGGCGCCGACATTCCCTGGATCTTCGATGTGGAGGGTGAGCAGGGCTTTCGCATCCGCGAGGCGAAGATGATCGACACGCTCACGCAGCGCAAGGGCATCATCCTGGCCACCGGCGGTGGAGCCATCCTGGCGCCGGAGAGTCGGCGCAATCTGCATTCGCGCGGCGTCGTCGTCTATCTGCGCGCCTCGGTGGCCCAGCAGCTGGAACGCACGGGCAAGGACAAGAACCGTCCGCTTCTGCAGACCGACAATCCCCTCGCCAAGATCAAGGAGCTGATCAAGATCCGCGAACCGCTCTATCGCGAAACCGCCCACATCACCATTGACACCAGTCGCCGCAGTCCGCGTTCGGTATGCGCGGAAATCGTGCGACAGCTGCAGGAACGCCAGGCCGAGCAGGCCGCCGGGGTAAGTTGAAACCATGATCACGCTGGAAGTCAGTCTGGGCGAACGCGCCTATCCCATCTACATAGGCCAGGGGCTGCTGAGCCGGCCCGGCCTGCTGCGCGCCCACGTGCCGGGTCAGCGCGCTCTGATCGTCACCAACGAAGTGGTCGCGCCGCTGTATCTGCAGCCCGTGCAGCAATCTCTGGGCGACGTGCGCGTTGACACCCTGATCCTGCCCGATGGCGAGTACACCAAGACACTGGACACCCTGTCGCTGATCTACGACAAGCTGCTGCAGGAGCGTCATGAACGCAGCACCACGCTGATCGCGCTGGGCGGCGGTGTGACAGGTGACATCACCGGCTTTGCCGCTGCCAGCTACCAGCGCGGCGTCAACTTCATCCAGGTGCCCACCACATTGCTGTCCCAGGTCGACTCCTCGGTGGGCGGCAAGACGGGGGTGAATCACCCGCTGGGCAAGAACATGATCGGCGCCTTCTACCAGCCGCGCTGCGTGCTGGCCGACACGGGCGTGCTGCAGTCGCTGCCCGAACGCGAACTAAAGGCCGGTCTGGCGGAAGTGATCAAGTACGGTCTCATCGACAATCTGCCGTTCTTCGAGTGGCTGGAAGCGAACATCGAGGGGCTTGTGGCGCGCGATCAGGCGCTGCTGGCCGAGGCGGTGCGCATCAGCTGTGCGGACAAGGCCCGCATCGTGGCGGCGGACGAACGCGAAGGCGGCGTACGTGCGCTGCTCAATCTGGGGCACACCTTCGGCCACGCCATCGAGAACGCGATGGGCTACGGCACCTGGCTGCATGGCGAGGCGGTGGCGGCCGGCATGGTGATGGCGGCCGATCTGTCGGCACGCCTGGGCTGGATCACCCCGGCAGAGGCGCGGCGCGCCAAGGCCTTGCTGGTGCGAGCTGGCTTGCCGGTGGTGCCGCCTGCTGGCGTCAGCGTGCAGGACTACCTGCGCCTGATGGCCTTTGACAAAAAGGTGCAGGGTGGCAAGATTCG
>CAYQBR010000042.1:0-8835 GCA_964415735.1 uncultured Klebsiella sp.
GGGAATACTCCATGCGTCAGGACTACGGCAAGGGCGTGGCCTATGCGGAAGTCGATGGCAAGGGTGTGGTCTACATCATCAGCCCCGCGTTCTTCCTGACCGCGCTGGACGCTGACACAGGCGCTCCGCTGGAAGGTTTCGGCGAGCCGGTGCCCATCGAAGGCTTTGCCCAGACTGGCGTGGTCGACCTGCTGGCCCATCTGGGTCATGAGTACGACCCTTACTACGGCATCCCGAAAGAAGTGGGTTACGTGACTTCCTCCTCGCCACCCATCGTCGTGAACGGCGTGGTCGTGGTGGGCAACTCCGCGGAGCAGGGCTACAACCAGTCCCGCATCGAGAACATCCCCGGTGACATCCTGGCCTTCGACGCCAAGACCGGTGACTTCAAGTGGAAGTTCAACGTGATCCCGCAGCCGGGCGAATTCGGCCACGACACCTGGGAAAACGACGCCTGGCAGTACACCGGCGACGTATCTCCCTGGGCACCGCTGTCCGCCGATCCGGAGCTGGGTCTGGTCTACATCGCCACCAACCCGCCCACAGTGGATTACTACGGCGGCTTCCGCCCGGGTGACACCCTGTTCGGCACCAGCCTGCTGGCACTGGACGTGCAGACCGGTGAGCGCCGCTGGCACTTCCAGCTGGTGCATCACGACGTCTGGAACTACGACATCCCGACCGCACCGATCGTGATGGACGTGCAGCACGAAGGGGAGACCATCAAGGCTGTGGCGCAGGCCACCAAGCAGACCTTGCTGTTCGCCTTCAATGCCGAGACCGGTGAGCCGCTGTGGCCGATCGAAGAACGTCCCGTGCCGCAGTCGCTGGTGCCGGGCGAGAAGCTGTCGCCGACTCAGCCGTTCCCGACCAAACCGGCCCCGTATGACCTGGCCGGCATCTCCGTGGACGACCTGATCGACTTCACCCCGGAACTGCGTGAGCAGGCCATCGCTGCCCTGGCAGACTGGGAAATCGGCCCGCTCTACAACCCGCCGCTGCACCGCGACAATCCGCTGGGCAAGCGTGGCTCCTACTGGTGCCCGGGTGACGGTGGTGGCTCCAACATCACTGGTCCGGCCGCTGCCGACCCGGAAGCCGGCATCATCTTCCTGACGTCCCAGAGCGCGTGCAGTGCACACACCCTGGTGCCGGGCGACGAAGCCGACCTGCGCTACATGACTGACAACGGCACCACCACCACCGGTGTGACGCCTGCCCAGTACGCCAATGGCGCTGGCGGCGGTGCTCCGCGTCATCCGAGCGGTCTGCCGCTGATGAAGCCGCCTTACAGCCGCATCACGGCGATCGACCTGAACACGGGTGAACACCTGTGGATGATCCCGATCGGTGAAACGCCTGACCGCATCAAGAACAACCCGGCTCTGGCCGGTGTCGATATCGGCAACACCGGTACCGGCGCTCAGGCTCCTATGCTGGTGACTCCGTCCATGCTGGTCTATGCCGGCGATGTGAGTGACGGCACGCCCCACCTGTTTGCCATCGACAAGCGTACCGGCGCCGAGCTCGGCCGCATCCCCGTGTCCGCGGCAAGCCGTTACGGCATGATGAGCTATGTGCATGAAGGCGAGCAGTACATCGTGCTGCAGACCGGCAGCACGCTGACAGCGATGAGCCTGCATGGCCCCGTGGCCACTGCGGAAGCCCATTGATCCGTCGGCAATGAACGCGGCGCCCTGATGCCAGGGCGTTTGATGACAGGGCCGGAGCGCGCAAGTGCTCCGGCCCTTTTCATTTTCAGCGCACTGGCGTGGCGCACGATTGTGTCAAATCTTGACCATGTGCAAGTGTTTGCAATATCGGCCCATGTCGACAGAAATGCTGCCAACACAGCGAATCAGAGCGAGCGGCCGGCCGGTCTTGAGAGTCAGGCAAGGCGCTGCTTCAGGCTGTCGCGGCGCGCGACAATCGTGGCTCGCAGCGAGCCGGGCTTGCGTGGACTTGACTGGAGTGCTGGGGTATTCTGCCGGCTCTTTTTTTGAGTCACCGAGTTATTTCGTGTATTTGCATCGCTGGAATTTTTACTCAACGAGGAAATGATAATGTCAAAATCGCGTTTCACGCCGGCAGCCAGGGGCTGGCGATCGCTGACGGGAGCCTTGCTGCGGGCCTTGCCATTCGGCCTGGCGCTGACGGCCTCCGCAGCGGCCACCGCACAGGATACAGTCGAGTGGCGTCATCTGGGCGGCAATGCCGACCACACACGCTATTCACCCGCCACCAACATCACCGCCGAGAACTTCGGTGAGCTGAAGGAAGCCTGGGTCTGGGATGGTGCCAGCTTCGATGCGTCCAGCGGCCGCGCCACTCCCAGCTACATCAATGGCAAGCTCTACACCGTGGCCGGTCCTCGTCGCCACGTGGTGGCCATCGACCCGGAAACTGGTGAGACCATCTGGTCCTACCGCGAGCCCAACACTTTCCGCTACGAGTACTCCATGCGTGCCGACTACGGCAAGGGCGTGGCCTATGCGGAAATCGACGGCAAGGGCGTGATCTACATCAGCACCCCGGCGTTCTTCCTGGTGGCGCTGGATGCCGATACCGGTGCACTGCTGGAAGGTTTCGGTGAGCAAGTGCCCGTGGAAGGCTTCCCTGAGCACGGCATCGTCGACATGCTGGCCGACCTGGGTCACGAGTACGATCCGTACTACGGCATCCCCAAGGAAACCGGCTACATCACCACCTCCTCACCGCCCATCGTGGTGAATGACGTGATCGTGGTCGGCAACTCCGCCGAGCAGGGTTACAACCAGTCCCGCATCGAGAACGTGCCGGGTGACATCCTGGCCTACGATGCCAAGACAGGTGATTTCCTCTGGAAATTCAACGTGATTCCGCAGCCGGGCGAATTCGGCCACGAGACCTGGGAAAATGACGCCTGGCAATACACGGGCGACATCTCTTCCTGGGCTCCGATGTCTGCCGACCCGGAACTGGGTCTGGTCTACATCCCGACCAACGGCGCCACCATCGACTTCTACGGTGGTTTCCGTCCTGGCGACAACCTGTTCGGCACCAGCCTGATCGCGCTGGACGTCAAGACGGGCGAGCGCAAGTGGCACTTCCAGATGGTGCACCACGACATCTGGAACTACGACACCCCGACAGCCCCTGTGCTGCTGGATGTGACGCAGAATGGCCAGCGCGTTCCCGCAGTGGCTCAAGTCACCAAGCAGGCCTTCACCTATGTCTTCAACCGTGAGACAGGCGAGCCGCTGTGGCCGATCGAAGAGCGTCCGGTGCCGCAATCGCACATTCCGGGCGAGCAGCTGTCTGCCACCCAGCCGTTCCCGACCAAGCCGGCGCCTTACGATCTGCAGGGTCTGACCGAAGACGATCTGATCGACTTCACGCCGGAACTGCGTCAGCAGGCCATCGAGATCCTGTCCGAGTGGGAAATCGGCCCGCTCTTCACCCCGCCGCTGCATCGTGACAACGACCTCGGCAAGCGTGGCGCCCTGTGGTGCCCGGGTGACGTCGGCGGCGTGAACATCAGCGGCCCGGCTGCTGGTGACCCCGAGACTGGCATTCTCTACGTGACGTCCCTGAGCGGTTGCACCACGCGTCAGATCGTCCCGGGTGAAGAAGCCGACCTGCGTTACATGACTGACAACGGCACCACCACCACCGGTACCACCGTGGCCCAGTACGCTGTGGGCACCGGCGCCGGCGGTCCGCGCGGCCCGCAGGGTCTGCCCCTGTTCAAGCCGCCCTACAGCCGCATCACGGCAATCGACCTGAACACCGGCGAGCACCTGTGGATGATTCCGGTGGGCGAGACGCCTGATCGCATCAAGAACAACCCGGCTCTGGCCGGCATTGATGTGGGCAACACCGGCACTGGCGCCCATGCGCCGATGACGGTCACCAAGAACCTGCTGATCTATGCCTCTCAGTCCAGCGATGGCACTCCGGCTCTGTTCGCCGTGAACAAGGCCACGGGCGAGCAGGTTGGCAAGGTGGCGGTGTCTGCGAACAGCCGCTACGGCATGATGACCTACGTGCATGAAGGCGAGCAGTACATCGTGCTGCAGACTGGCTCTACACTGACCGCCGTGTCTCTGCACGGTCCGGTGAGCTCCGGCGCCGCTGCCCACTAAGCAGCCTGCCAAGACCCAGGGGGTCAGAGACACTTGCCGATGGCGAGTGTGTCTGGCCCCCTCTTCATTTGTGATCTCAGTGGGCAAAAAGTGATCAAACCTCGCCGTGCCCTTTGATAGTGCATGGGTCTGCCGGCATACTCCGTCCTGCGTCCTGCGTTGATTCCGGACGCAAGGAGCCCCGCATGGCCAACACTGCACTGGCCGACAGACTCACACGGATCGCCCTGCGCGTGCTGCGCTGGGGCGCGCTTGTGCTGGGTGTCTATGCCGCTGCGGGCTTCCTGCTGCTGCCCTGGCTGGCGGAGCGACAGATCACGACTCTGCTGCAGAGCAGGCTTGAGGCCCGCTTCAGCGTGGCTGACATCCACTTCAATCCGTTCTCCCTGCAATTGCGCATCGAGGGGCTCGACCTGATCGACGCCGATGGGTGGCGCGTGGCATCTCTTGGTCATGGTTTCATCAATCTGCAGGCGGACAGCCTGAGTCGCGGCGCCCTGAGCCTGCGCGAAGTGCATCTGGACGACCTGCATCTTTCCGTGCGTCGTTACACGCCCGCAGACACCAATCTGCAGCGTCTGGCGCAGCGCTGGGCGGATACGGCCACCGTGGTGGATGTGCCGGTTGAACCTGTCCCAGAGGCAGATGCCGGCCTGTTCCCGCTGACGATCGCGGATCTGCGGCTGCAGGGCGCCAGCGTCGGGCTCACGGACAATGTGCCCACTGTGCCCTATGTCGCGCTGGTCGATGCCCTGGATATCCAGATCGAGAATCTCACCACCCTGCCGGATTCCGCTGCCGGTCAGTCTCTCAGTCTGACCATGGGCAATGGCTCGCGTCTGGACTGGCGCGGCACGCTGAGCCTGGCCCCTCTGCAGTCCAGCGGGGAGATCGCGCTGCGCGGACCCTATCCTGCGCTGATCTATGACTATCTGCGCGAGCAGTTGCCGGTGCGTCTGGCGGGGGGCTGGCTGGAGTCCCGCCTGGATTACGATTTAGCGCTCGCCGAGGACGGAGGTGTGGTGCTCAGCGCCTCCGATCTGCAGCTCAGTCTGAGCGAGCTTGATGTGCGTGAGCGGGCCGGCAATGCCTTGCTGGCGCGCCTGCCCGAGTTGTCAGTGGGAGGCGGCGCCTTCGACCTGGGCGCGCGCGAATTCAGTCTGCAATCGGTACGTCTTGCCGGCGTGGAATTGCATCCTGAGCGTTTCGAGGACGGTCAGGTGAATTTCCTGCAAGTGTTGCCGTCATCCGCCGAGGCGCCGGCGACGCCCCCGACCGCTGCGCCCGCGAGTGCAGCGCCCTGGACGCTGCGGCTCGACGACCTGCAACTGGCCGACTGGCAGGTGCATGCCCTGGATCGCGTTCCTGCCACCGATGTCGCGCTGACGCTCAGCCTGGAGGCGCGACTGCGCAATCTGGCGAACACGCCGGGCGCCAGTGTCGATCTGGAAACCACCCTCGGTCTGAGCACGGGCGGCACTCTGCGTGCCACTGGCGAGCTGAGCGTTCTGCCAGCGCTGGACACTTCGCTGGAAGTCGTCGTGGACGATCTGGCACTGCCCGTGCTGCAGGCCTATCTGGAACCTCTTGCGGCGATCCGCCTGGACGAGGGGCACCTGGCTCTGACCGGCAATCTGCGCAGCTCGCCGGGCAATGTCTTCTACCAGGGCAGTGTCGCCCTGCGTGATCTGCGCATCGACGACACGCTGCAGGACGAAGAGGTGTTCCGTCTTGGCGAGCTGGCTCTGCAGGGCGTGAGCCTGGAAATGGCCCGGCAGACCAGCGTCAGCATCAGTGATCTGCAACTGCGCGAACCCTATGCCCGCATCGAGATCGAGGCCGACGGCAGCACCAATCTGGGGGCCTTGTTGCCAGCGCCGCAAGCGGTGCAGGAACCGGCCGGAAACGCTGCATCAGACACGGGCGTGGAAGAAGTGGCAGTGGCGCCCCTGCCGGCGCTGGAGATCGAACGCATCCGCATCGACGGCGCGAGCGCGGACTTTTCCGATGCCTCGCTGCCCCTGCCCTTTGCGGTGTTGATGACCGGCCTCAATGGCGAGATCTCTGCCATGTCCACGCGCTCCAGCGAGCCTGCCCGGGTGCGGCTGGAGGGGCAGGTGGATGAGTTCGGCCTGGCCAGCATCGAGGGCCGCCTGCGTCCTCTGGCCTTCCAGGAGCTGACGGAGCTGGACCTGCAGTTCCGCAATCTCGACGTGCCCTCTCTCTCGCCCTATGTCATCAAGTTCGCCGGCCGGCGCATTGACGACGGCGCCATGGATGTCGACCTGTCCTACACCATCACCGCCAATCAGCTGCAAGGCGACAATGCCTTGCGCCTGCGCGATCTGGTGCTGGGCGACGAAGTGCCGCACCCCGACGCCATGGACCTGCCGCTGGGCCTGGCCGTGGCGCTGCTCAAGGATCGCAATGGCGTGATCGATCTCGAGGTGCCGGTGACGGGGGACCTGGGGCATCCCGAATTCGACTACGGCGACGTCATCCGCACCGCTCTGGGCAACATCATCCGCAATATCGTGACGGCGCCGTTCCGCTTCCTGTCCTCCCTGGTGGGAGGAACTGACGATGTCGACCTCGGCACGCTCGCCTTCCGGCCCGGTCGGGCTGATCTGGCGCCGCCCGAGCAGGAGAAACTGCTCACGCTGGCGAGCGCGCTGCGCGAACGGCCACAGCTGTTCCTGCAACTGGCTGGCGTGCACGATGCCGCGCTGGACACGCCGGAACTGCAGCAGCAGTTCCTCGATCGCCGGGTGGACGAGGTGCTGGCGCAGGCTGCGGCGGCTGCGGTGGTGCCCGCTCCGACCCGACGCAGTGTGCTGGAAGGCTTTCATCGTGCTGCCGATCTGCGTCTGCAGGGGGAGGCGACGGTGGACGAATCGCTGGCTGCCCTGCAGGCGAGCTTCACGCGTGAAGCCTCTGACAGTGCCCCCGCGACACTGGACGAGCTGGCCTACAACGAAGCGCTGCGCCGGGCCCTGCTGCCGGTCGAGCCTGTGTCCGCAGCCGATCTGGCAGCTCTGGCCGATGCGCGTGCCCAGGCGGTTGTGACGCAGCTGGCAACGGCCGAGCCGCAACTGCTCGCGCGCATTCGCGTGCTCGATGCGGCGCCTGTCAGTGCCCAGGCCGATGGCTGGCTGCCCTTGGCGCTGGAGCTGAGCGCGCGCCCCTGAAGCGGCAGGCTGCAAATGAGAAAGGTTTGCATTTGATTCAATTGGCGTATCAGAAACATAGAAATTAATAGATTTTATTTCTAGCAGCGACTGCCTATCCTGACACCGTCATCCGCAGGAGGGTTGCGCATCATGAACAAGACGCTCAGTTTCGCCATCGTGCATTTCACCGTGGCCTTCACCGTCGCCTGGGCGCTGACCGGCAGCTGGCTGGTGGGCGGTGTTCTCGCGCTGGTGGAGCCCGCCATCAACACCGTGGCCTACTTCTTCCACGAAAAGGCCTGGCAGCGGATCGAAGCGCGGCGAGAGCGTGCGGCGGGATGCGTGTGTTAGGATTGCCGCTCCCTTGAGCAGGCAGGTCCGTCATGCAGTCGTCTCTGATTCCCGAACGTCCACTCGTCATCTCGCCCACGCTGGCCGCCACCATCGGCCTGGAAGAGGCGGTGATGTTGCACGTGTTGAGCGAGCTGATGGCGCATCGACCGGTGCGCGAGAAGGATCGCTTCGCGTGGATCGAGCTGGATCAGGCGCAGTTGCAGAAGGCCTTCCCCTTCTGGGCGCTGATCGACATCAAGCGCGTGCAGAAGAACCTCCTGGATATGGGCCTGATCCTGATCGATCCGGCCACGGCCAGTCCCGACAGTCAGTGGTTCGCCATCAATCAGGCGCGGCCGGCGGCGGAGCCCCCGACGCGTCAGATCAGCGCCGGCCATCGCCCCGATCAGCCGCCAGGCGCGAGTCTGCCCGCGGCCGCTGTGCCGGAAGGGCAGGGGGCCAGCTACATGCCGGCAAACTGGCAACCCGGGGAAGACTGGATCCGCCAGTGCCGGCAGCAGAACATCCCCGAGGACTTCGTGCGCCAGCTGGTGCCCGGCTTCGTCATGTACTGGCGCGAGCGCGGCCAGGCGCGTTTCTCCTGGGGCAATGCCTTCTACAAGTTCGTGCTGCGGGAGTGGCGCGCCGAGCAGACGCGCCGCGGCATGAGCGAACTGGAAACCGAGATGTCGCCGCAATGGTGGCCGAGCAGCGATGCCTTCGTGATCCTGGAGAACGCCGGCATCAACCCACAGTTCATCGAAGATGCCGTTCCAGAATTCGTGCTCTACTGGCGTGAACGCGGAGTCAGCAATGGCGCCTGGAACACCCGCTTCATCGAGCATGTGCGGCGCCAATGGAGCAGGTTTCGCTCGACCATCGAGCACGACAGCCAGCCGCGTCGCATCGCCGACCACTGGCAGCCAAGTGCGGAGTGTTATGAAGTGCTGCGCCTGGCCGAGATCGACGAAGACTTCGCGCGGCAGAAGGTGCCGGAGTTCGTGCTCTACTGGCGCGACACCAATCAGGTGCATGCGTCCTGGAACACACGGTTCCTGCAGTACATCAAATATCAATGGGCAAGGCGGCTCGACGAGTCGTCGAACATGAGTGTCATCGATGCACAAGATCAATCCATTGCTGGAAAGCACCAGCAGGTCCTTGGCGCAGCCTTCCAGCGCTTCACCGACCGCAGCTGGGCAGAATAG
>CAYQBR010000043.1:0-8562 GCA_964415735.1 uncultured Klebsiella sp.
GAGCGTTCGGCAGACAGGATGCAGACATGATCATTCCCGTAGTGCTGGCCGGCGGCGTCGGCTCGCGCCTGTGGCCGGTCTCCCGGCAACTCTACCCCAAGCAGTTCGCTTCGCTGAGCACCGGCCGCAGCGCCGACGCGGGGCAGGTCACGCTCTTTCAATCCACGCTGGTCCGGCTGGAGGCTCTGCCGGGACGCGGCGCGCCGATGGTGATCTGCAACGAGGATCATCGTTTCCTGACAGCCCAGCAATTGCGCGACATCGGCATCGAGGACGGGCAGATCCTGCTCGAGCCGGTCGGGCGCAACACGGCGCCGGCGGTGGCACTCGCCGCGCTGCTGTCACACGCCGAGGATATCCTGCTGGTGCTGCCGGCCGATCATGCCATTCGTGACAGCGCGGCCCTGTGTCAGGCCGTGGAGCGCGGCGCGGCACTGGCCGCCCGTGGTCATCTCGTGACGTTCGGCATCGTGCCCGGCGCGCCGGAAACGGGCTACGGCTACATCCGTCGCGGGCCCGGGGTCGGGGCAGACGACGCGGCAGGCTTCGCGGTGGCGCAATTCGTGGAGAAGCCTGACCTGACCACCGCGCAGGCCTATCTGGCGAGCGGCGACTATTACTGGAACAGCGGCATGTTCATGTTCAAGGCAGGCCGCTATCTGGAAGAGCTGGGGCAGCATGCCCCTGACATCCTGGCCAGCTGTCGCGCCGCCGTGGCCGGCATCGAGAACGACGTGGATTTCAAGCGCATTCCCAAGCCCCTGTTCAGTGCCTGCCGCAGCGAGTCCATCGACTATGCGGTCATGGAGAAGACGCGTGACGCCGTGGTGGTGCCGCTGGATGCGCGCTGGAACGATCTGGGAGCGTGGAACGCGCTGTGGGAAACGTCCGAGAAGGACCCGGCGGGCAATGTGCTGACGGGCGATGTGCTCTGCGCCGATGTCCGCGACAGCTATCTGCACTCGCACTCCCGGCTGGTCGCCGCCGTCGGGCTCGACAATGCCGTGATCGTCGAGACCGCCGACGCGGTGCTGGTGGCGGCGCGCGACCGTGTGCAGGACGTCAAGCACATCGTGCAGCAGCTGGAGAAGGCGGGGCGTTCCGAGAGCGTCAATCACGTGCTGGTGCATCGGCCCTGGGGCAGCTACGAGTCACTGGCGATCGGCCAGGGCTTCCAGGTCAAGCACATCGTGGTCAAGCCCGGCGGCTCGCTGTCCCTGCAGATGCACCATCACAGGGCAGAGCACTGGATCGTGATCAAGGGCAGTGCAACCGTCACCTGCGATGAGCGTGTGTTCACGCTCAACGCCAATGAATCCACCTTCATCCCGCTGGGCAGCCGACACCGACTGCAGAACCTCACGGCACAGCCCGTCGAGCTGATCGAGGTGCAGACGGGGGGCTACCTTGGCGAGGACGACATCGTGCGCTTCGAAGACATCTACGGCCGCAAGGTCGAACAATCCTGAGCAGGCGCCCTGGCGCCCTGCCGCAACCAACGATCGAACAGAGGTAATCGTCAGACATCATGGACAAGATCAGAAAGTGCCTGTTCCCCGCCGCCGGCTACGGTACCCGCTTCCTCCCGGTCACGAAGTCGATGCCCAAGGAGATGCTGCCGCTGGTGAACAAGCCCCTCATTCAATACGGCGTCGAGGAAGCGATGGCCGCCGGTCTGAGTGGCATGGCGATCGTGACCGGCCGCGGCAAGCGCGCGCTGGAAGATCACTTCGACATCAGCTACGAGCTGGAGCACCAGATCGCTGGCACCGACAAGGAGTGGGCGCTCAAGGACATCCGCCACATCATCAACGCCTGCACCTTCTCTTATACGCGGCAGATCGAGATGAAGGGGCTGGGGCATGCCATTCTCACCGGCGAGTCCCTGATCGGCGAAGAGCCCTTCGCCGTGATCCTGGCCGATGACTACTGCGTGACCGACGACGCAGGTGTGCTGGCGCAGATGGTCAAGCTCTACGAACAGTACCGCTGCAGCATCGTCGCCATCGAGGAGATCCCCCGCGAGGAGACCTACAAGTACGGCGTGATCGCCGGCGATCTCGAGGCCGAAGGGCTCTACCGCGTGCGCGAGATGGTGGAGAAGCCCGCTCCCGAAGTGGCACCCAGCAATCTGGCCATCATCGGTCGCTACATCCTGACGCCGGACATCTTCGACATCCTGCGCAACACCCCGCCAGGGCGCAACGGCGAGATCCAGATCACCGATGCCCTGATGACTCAGGCGAAAATGGGTCGCGTTCTTGCATACCGGTTCAAGGGACGCCGCTTCGACTGCGGCAGCATCGAGGGCTTCATGGAAGCCTCGAACTACAACTACACGCACCTTTACCGCAAGCACAAAGCCTGAGCACCAGCCACGGGAAGCCACATGAAAACAGCCATTCACTGCTTCAAGCCCTACGACATCCGCGGTCGCATTCCAGACCAGCTCAACGAGGACATCGCCTATCGCATCGGGCGCGCCTACGCCCTGTGGCTCAAACCGAAGAACGTGGTGGTGGGCTTTGACATCCGCCTGACCAGCGAGTCCCTCTGCAATGCCCTGACCGAGGGCCTGCTCGACTGTGGCGTGGACGTCATCAACATCGGTCAGTGCGGCACGGAAGAGATCTACTTCGCCACCTCGCATCTGCAGACCAGTGGCGGCATCGTCGTCACCGCCAGCCACAATCCCAAGGATTACAACGGGATGAAGCTGGTGCGCGAAGGCTCGCGGCCCATCAGCGGCGACACCGGGCTGAATGAGATCAAGGCCCTGGCTGAGGCGGGCGACTTTCCGCCGCCGGTGGTGCGTGGCTCCCTGACGCGGCAGAACACCAAGCCCGCCTATGTGGCCCATCTGCTCAGCTACATCGACGTGGCGGCACTCAAGCCGCTGAAACTCGTGGTGAATGCCGGCAATGGGGGCGCCGGCGCCGTTGTCGATCTGCTGGAGCCGCACCTGCCGTTCACCTTCATCAAGGTGCATCACCAGGCCGACGGGCACTTCCCCAATGGCGTGCCGAATCCACTGCTGATCGAGAACCGTCAGTCGAGCATCGACGCGATCCTGTCGAGCAAGGCCGATCTGGGCATCGCCTGGGACGGGGATTTCGATCGCTGCTTCTTCTTCGACGAGCATGCCGGCTTCGTGGAGGGTTACTACATCGTCGGTCTGCTGGCCGAGAGCTTCCTGCGCAAGACTCCCGGTGCCAAGGTCATTCACGATCCGCGCCTGACCTGGAACACCATCGAGATCGCGCAGCAGTTCGGAGGCGAGGCCATTCAGTGCAAGACGGGTCATGCCTTCATCAAGGAGCGCATGCGCCTGGAGGACGCCGTCTATGGCGGCGAGATGAGTGCCCACCACTACTTCCGCGACTTCGCCTATTGCGACAGCGGCATGATTCCGTGGCTGCTGGTGGCGGAGCTGATCTGCCAGTCCGGCAAGTCACTCTCGCAGCTGGTGGAGGAGCGCATGGCGGCCTTCCCGGCCAGCGGCGAGATCAATCGCACGATCGCCGACCCGGCAGCGCTGCTGCGCAAGGTGCAGGCCCATTATGAAGGCAGCGCCTCGGCGGTGGATTTCACGGATGGTCTCAGCATGACGTTCGGCGACTGGCGTTTCAATCTGCGCATGTCCAACACCGAGCCGGTGGTGCGCCTGAACGTGGAGTCGCGCGGGGATGCAGCCCTGATGCAGGCCAAGACGGCAGAGCTGCTGGGGCTGATGGACTAGGCTGGCAGCCACTGCAGTTTCAGGCTCCAGTCATCCTCGGCGTAGCAGACAAAGCCCTGTTTCAGATAGAAGTGCTGCGCAGGATTGATCTTGAGCACGCTTAGTCGCAGCGGCTTGCCCTGGGCTGCCGCCAGAGCCTGGGCGTGACGCACCAGCTCGGCGCCCAGCCCCTGCCGCTGGCGCGACGGCACCACGAGCACCATTTCCAGCCACAGATGATCGGCCTTTTTCAGAATGCTGCAGGCGCCGACGTCCTCGCCGGCGTCGTGCAGGATCACGAAGCTGCCCGGCGGCAGATTGTCCAGAAAGCCGTGCTGCTGGAACAACTCGTTCCAGCCCCAGGTGTGTTCGATGTAGGCCTGCATCGTCTGCTTGAACGTGGCATAGAGCCAGTCCATGTCGGAACGTGCCGCCTTGCGCAGGCGCGCCTTCGTCATGAGTCCGGCCCCGTTTCCAGCGAAGAGGCCAGCGGACGTTTCCAGCCCAGCTGACGTTCAATCGCGCTGATCATGGCTCCGGCCACATCCTTGCCGGTCACTTCCTCGATGTCCTCGAGGCCGGGTGAGGAATTGACCTCCAGCAGCAGAGGCCCGCGCCGCGAACGGATCACGTCAACCCCCGCCACCTTCAGGCCCAGCACGCGCGCCGCCTTGATGGCCAGACGCTTCTCGGCCGCCGTGAGCTTCACGGTGGAGGAGCTGACACTGCGCTGGGCGCTGGCACGGAAATCCCCCGGGATGCTCTGGCGCTGCATGGCGGCCACCACCTTGCCATCCACCACGATCAACCGCATGTGGCGTCCTTCTGCCTCCTGGATGTACTCCTGCACCAGCAGGTTCGCCTGCAGCGACTTGAAGGCATTGATCAGGCTCTCGCCGGCCTTGCGGGTTTCCGCCAGCACGACACCGCGCCCCTGCGGACCTTCCAGCAGCTTCACCACCAAGGGGGCGCCGTTGACCATGTCGATCAGCTCGCCGGTCTCGATGGGGCTGTCGGCGAAGCCTGACACGGGAATGCTCAGGCCATGACGAAGCAGCACCTGCAGCGCATAGAGCTTGTCGCGCGAACTGCCGATGGCTTCGGCGCAATTCAGGGAAAAGACGCCGATGCTCTCGAACTGTCGCACCAGGGCGCAGCCATAGAAGGTGAGGTCGGGCCGAATGCGGGGAATCACGGCGTCCAGGGTGTTGAGGATCTGCCCGCCGCGGTAGTGCACTTCCGGCGTCTCGGCATCCAGTTTCATGTAGCACTGCTTGATATCGTAGAAGTACATATGGTGCCCACGCTCCTCGCCGGCCTCCATCAGCCGGCGATTGCTGGGCAGATCCGGGTTGCTGGCGAGCAGCCCGATGTGCAGCCCGGAGCGCTCACGGGTGTGTTCGGCGTAGTGGGTCTGCAGCTGCTCATGCGGAATCTCGCCGCCGAGAAACGCGGCGGCCGGGTCCACCAGCACGCGGCCCACCATCGCTTCGCGGCCCAGCAGCATGCGATAGCCCATGGAATCGCGGTTGGTCAGCGTCAGTTCGATCTCCCAGCGCTGGCCGTCATGCTGCAGCGATGTGCGGATCACGTAGCGTTTCTCGGTCACGCCGCTGGAACTCTTCACCAGGCGCCTGTCGATGACCGGCGCCTCGCAGCGCACGATGGTGCGTCGATTGTGCTGCAGGGGATGCACCTCGAAACCCACCCAGAGGCTGTCGTCACGCTTGAAGGATTTGATGTTGAAGGCGTGCAGGGCGGAAGTGCGGGCGCCGGAGTCCACGCGCACCTTGATTGCCGGGATGCCCAGAGCAGGCAGCGCGCACCATTCCTCGCTGCCGATGATCATCCTGGGTTCAGGCGTGCTCATCGGGGTTCCGGCAGCGGGTGATCAAACCGTTCGTCGAGCCGTCGAAGGCCGTGCAGGGCAAGGGGCTGCGCAGCGCGGCATGCAGACGTTCGCCGAGCTGCTTGCCGAGCTCGACGCCCCACTGGTCGAAGGCATTGAGCTGCCAGATCACGCTTTCCACGAACACCTTGTGTTCATAGAGCGCGATGAGACTGCCCAGCGTGCGGGCGCTGAGCTCGGGCAGCAGCAGAGTATTGCTGGGCTTGTTGCCGGCGATGCGCTTGTGGCGCGCCAGCACGCGGGCGCTTGTCTCGTCGCGACCCTGGGCCAGCAGTTCCGCCAGCGCCTCGTCCTCGCTCTTGCCCTGCATCAGCGCCTGACTCTGGCTGAAGCAATTGGCCAGCAGATGCGCGTGCTGGTCCTCATCCTGCGGGTAGAGCGTGCGCACGATGCCGATGAAGTCCGCCGGAATCAGGTGCGTGCCCTGGTGCAGCAGCTGATGGAAGGAGTGCTGGCCGTTGGTGCCGGCACTGCCCCACACCACCGGGCCGCTGGCCATGCGCAGGGTCTCGCCGTGACGGTCGACGCTCTTTCCCAGACTCTCCATCTCGAGCTGCTGCAGGAAGGCCGGGAAAAGATGCAGCGCCTGGCTGTAAGGCAGGATCGCCTGGCTCGAGGCCCCGCAGAAATTGGTGTGCCACACCGCCAGCAGTCCCATGATCACCGGCATGTTGGCTTCCAGCGGGGCATCGCGGAAATGCTGGTCCATGAGGCTGGCGCCTTGCAGCAGCGCGCGAAACTGCGCCATGCCGCAGGCCAGGGCGATGGGCAGGCCGATGGCCGACCACAGCGAGTAGCGTCCGCCCACCCAGTCCCACAAGGGGAAGATGTTGTCCGGATCGATGCCGAAGGCCTGCGCCTTGGGCACATTCGCGGACACGGCGACAAAGTGCCGGGACACCTTGCTTTCGTCGCCGCCATTCTCGAGATACCAGCGTCGTGCCAGCGCGGCGTTCTGATGGGTTTCCAGCGTCGAGAAGGACTTGGAGGCGATGATGAACAGCGTGGTCTGCGGATCGGCCTGCGCCAGCGTGCTGCGCATGTGGGCCGGGTCGACATTGGAGACGAAATGCGTGCGCAATTTCGGCACATGCCAGTGACGCAGCGCTTCGGTGACCATGGCGGGGCCGAGATCGGAGCCGCCGATGCCGATGTTGATCACGGTCGTGATGGGCTTGTCGGTATAGCCCTTCCACTCGCCGCCATGCACGCGGGCGACGAAGCCTTCCATGCGCTGCAGCGTGGCCGCGACGGCCGCGTTGTACTGCGGGTCTGCGTCGGGCAGCGTGGTGCGCAGGGCCACGTGCAGCACCTCGCGGTTCTCGGTGTTGTTCAGGCGCTCGCCACGGTACATGGCACGGATGGCGTCGCTCAGGCCGCACTCGCGTGCCAGTTCCAGCAGCAGGTCGCGGGTCTCCCGCGTGAGCAGGTTCTTGGAGTAATCCAGGAATACCGTGTCGGTGTTCAGGCTGAAATGCTCGAAGCGCTGCGGGTCGTCGCGAAACAGCTGGGAGAGAGTGGTGCCGGCGGAGTGCAGATTGAGGTAGTGGGTTTCGAGTTTCTGCCAGAGTCTGCTGCGGCCGGGATTCGTCATTGCGCTGTCTGCCTCGGTGCTGATGGAGGAGCGGGGTCGGGGCTAAGCTAACGCATTATCCGGGGTCGTTCAATCAAGCGCGGCGCCAAAACCGCTTCACCGGACCGCAGAAAAAAGCGTTGCTCGACTGCAGAAGGATTGGTAGTATGCGCGCCCTGTACGTCCCAGACGTCTTGTTTGACATGCCGCTATAGCTCAGCTGTGGTAGAGCAACTGACTTGTAATCAGTAGGTCCCGGGTTCGACTCCTGGTGGCGGCACCACTACTCCGAGGCATCCCAGATGCCTTTTTTTTCGCCCGCAATTTCGTCTTGCACCCCCTCCTTCATCCGGCGTTACAATCCAGCCAGAACTCTGGAGGAAGTCATGCCTTTGCGTCGTCGGTCTGTATCCGTGCTTGCCCTGCTGGCTCTATTGCTGTGCTGGCCGCTCGCCCTGCAGGCTCAGAGCGCGCTCGAGAGCGTGCGCATCAGCAGTCGCATGGACTTGAACTCCATCCTCATCAGTGGCGTCGACATCGTCTTCTTCTATGACGAGAGCATTGCCGGCACCGAGCCCATGACGGCCTTCAGCTGGTATTCCCGCAAGCGTCAGTTGCGCGAGACGCAGGGCGAGCACTTCGACATCGTCAACACCGTCATTCCGCAGGGCTTCGATTCTGCCACTCCCTCGCTGCCGGAACGCCACCGCGAGGCGGTGCGGGTGCTTGTGTTCAGCGAGCATCAGAACCCTCAGTCAGCGGCCTTCGACATCACGGCCATGACGCACGTGCTGATCGAGATCGACCAGTTCGGGCTGCTCGTCTCGGAGCGTTGAGCCCTCGTGCATCGTGCCGGCACAGCTCTTGCTGGCTGTTCAACCGTACCCCCCAATCGGTCAAGGAGACCCGCCATGCGACTGCCTGTCCTGTTCCTGCTGCTGAGTGCGCTGAGTGGCACGCTGCACGCGCAAACCATTGAAGATGAAGCGGTTGCCTGGCTGCAGGAGTTCATCAAGGTGGACACCATCAACCCGCCCGGCAACGAATACCGCGCCGTCGAGTTCTACGCCCGGATCTTCGAGCAGGAAGGAATTGCCTACGAGACGGCCGAGAGCGCCCCAGGACGGGGCAATATCTGGGCGCGCCTGGAAGGCGGTGACGAGCCTGCCCTGATCCTGTTGCAGCACACCGATGTGGTGCCGGCGGAAATGGAGTACTGGACCATCGACCCGCTGTCGGGCGAGATCCGCGACGGCTACATCCTGGGCCGTGGCGCCCGTGACATGAAGGGCACGGGCATCTCCCACCTGGCCGCCTTCCTCAGCCTGCACCGTGCCGGCTTGCCGCTGAACCGCGATGTGG
>CAYQBR010000044.1:0-8516 GCA_964415735.1 uncultured Klebsiella sp.
GGTATCGCATCACCGGCTCCGACCTGAAGGCGTCGGGTGTCACTGCTCGACTCGAGGGTCTGGGGGCGACGGTGTTCATCGGCCATCGCGCCGAGAACGTGGCGGCTGCCGATGTGGTGGTCTACTCCAGCGCCGTCAATCCCGCCAATCCTGAACTCAGCGCCGCGCGCGCGGCCGGGCGTCCCATCATTGCCCGTGCCGAGATGCTGGCCGAACTGATGCGCTATCGTCACGGCATCGCCATTGCCGGCACGCACGGCAAGACCACTACCACGAGTCTGGTCGCGTCAATCTTCGCGGAAGCCGGGCTCGACCCGACCTTCGTGATCGGCGGCCTGCTCAACAGTGCCGGCGCCAACGCGCGGCTGGGGGAGAGCCGTTACCTGGTGGCGGAAGCGGACGAGAGCGATGCCTCCTTCCTGCATCTGCAGCCCATGGTGACGGCCGTGACCAATATCGACGCCGACCACATGAGCACCTACGACGGCGATTTCAACAAGCTGAAGAAATACTTCGTGGAGTTCCTGCACAATCTGCCGTTCTACGGACTCGCCGTTCTGTGCGTCGACGATCCGGTGGTGGAGGAGATCCTGCCGCAGATCTCGCGACCCACACTCACCTATGGTTTCTCCGAGCGTGCGGACTACCGCATCTTCAATCTGTCGCAGCAGCGCCAGTTCACCCAGTTCGAGATCGCACGGCCGGAACGCGAGGGTGCACTCAAGGTGAATCTCAGCATTCCCGGTCGCCACAACGCGTTGAATGCTGCCGCAGCCGTGGCCATCGCCAGCGATGAAGGCATCAGCGACGAACACATCTGCGCCGGCCTGAGCAAGTTCCAGGGCGTCGGGCGTCGCTTCGACATTCAGGGGCATTTCCCCGTGCGTGGCGGGACGGCCATGTTGCTTGACGATTACGGTCACCACCCGCGTGAAGTCGCCGCCACCATCGCGGCATTGCGTGATGGCTGGCCCGAGGCGCGCCTCGTGATGATCTATCAGCCGCATCGTTACACCCGTACCAAGGACCTCTACGAGGACTTCGTGAAGGTGTTGTCCGACGTGGATGTGCTGCTGATGCTCGAAGTGTATTCCGCCGGTGAGGATGCCATTCCGGGTGCAGACTCCCGCAGCCTGTGCCGCAGCATTCGCGCCCGCGGCAGGATCGATCCTGTCTACGTGCAGGACGATGACGATGTGCGCAAGGTGCTGACCGAAGTGCTGCGTGATGGCGACATCGTCATCACCCAGGGCGCCGGCAGCGTGGGTCTGCTGGCCAAGCAACTGAGTCAGCAGGGCCTGATCCTGGCGTGAGTCATTCACAAGCGTGTGAACGGAAAGAAGATGAGCAGAGAGACAGAGTCAATGCAGGAACTGGGCCGCGTGGCCGTGATCATGGGCGGCACCGCCGCCGAGCGTGAGGTGTCCCTGAAGAGCGGGCGCGCCGTGCTGGCCGCCTTGCTGGAATTGGGTGTGGATGCCGTGGGTATCGACGCCGCCGACGATCTGCTCGGGCAGTTGCAGCGCCTGCAGATTGACCGGGTGTTCAACGTGCTGCACGGGCGTGGTGGTGAAGACGGGCAGTTGCAGGGCCTGCTGGCCTTCATGGGCATCCCCTGCACCGGCAGTGGCGTGCTGGCCTCGGCGCTCGCCATGGACAAGGTGCGCACCAAGTACCTGTGGCAGCGGCTCGGTCTGAGCACTCCCGATTTCCGCATGCTCTCGGCCACGTCCGACTGGGAGGAGGTGATCGCCGCTCTGGGTCGGGCCGTGGTGAAACCGGTACGTGAAGGCTCCAGCATCGGCATGTCGATTGTCGACACGGCGCAGGAACTGCAGGAGGCCTGGCAGCGTGCCGCCGCGTTCGATTCCGAGGTCATGGCAGAGCGCTACATCAAGGGCTCCGAGTACACGGTGGCGCTGCTTGATGGCGTGGTGCTGCCGGCAATCGAACTGCGGACCACACACACGTTCTACGACTATCACGCCAAGTACATTGCCGACGATACGCAGTACCTCTGCCCTGCGCCGCTGAGTGCAGAAGATACCGCCGTGCTGCAGACACTGTGCCTGGAGGCATTCAATGCGCTGGGCTGCGAAGGCTGGGGGAGGGTCGACGTGATGCGCGATGCGCAAGGTCAGTTCTGGCTGCTTGAAGTGAACACGGTACCGGGCATGACGGACCACAGTCTGGTGCCCATGGCGGCGGCGGCGAGTGGTCTCGACTTCGGCCGGTTGTTGTTGAAGGTGCTGGCTGCCCGCACCACCCAGAGTGCCCCCCACTGAGAAGGTGAACCCGACGATGGCTCGCGAACACACAGGATTTTCTGCCCACGGCGGCATGCGCGACATCCCGCGCGGCGCCGTGCCGCTGAATCGCGGCAAGCCGGCCGAGGCGGCACCTGCGCGGCGCGATCGCACCGGGGTGCTGCTGCTGGTGCTGCTGCTGGTGACGGGTGTGCTGCTGGTGCAGAACGCCCCGCAGATCTCGACGTATGTCAGTCGTCCGGTGCGCGTGGTGCAGATGGAGAACACGCTGCAGCGCGTCGATGAGAATCGCGTGCGTGCGGTGCTCGCCGCCCACCTGGATGCCGGCTACTTCGGCATCGATGTGCAGGCGATCAAGACACAGCTCGAGGCCGACCCCTGGATCGAGCAGGCCACCATCACGCGAGTGTGGCCGGACACCCTGTCCGTGCACATCAGCGAGGAAGTGGCGATTGCCCGCTGGCGCGAAGCGAGCCTGCTGAATCAGTACGGCGAATCCTTCGAGCCAGACACGCTGGAGCATGACCTGGCACTGCCGCTGTTAAATGGTCCAAGTGGCACCGAGCGTCGTGTGATGGAGCAGTATCAGGTGTTTTCCCAGATGCTCTTTGACACGGGTCTGCGCATTCGCGAGCTCTCCTTCAATGAACGTGGCAGCTGGAATCTGGTGCTCAACAACGATGTCCGCATGACGCTCGGAAGCAACAATGTTCTCGAGCGCATGCAACGCTTCGTGACCTTGTACGAACGTTATCTTTTTAATGATTTTTCTCTTATTGAAACAGTTGATCTACGGTACAATCACGGCATCGCAATCAGGAAGAAACCTGCCATGCCTGACGGAGTTGCGTTGAAATGAAAATCACACTGATCAGTCGCGCCCGCGGAGCCTTCGCAAGCGCAAATCGCGCAGGAGCAAGCAGACAATGAGCGAGTCCTCGCGTGGCAATCTGATCGTCGGTCTCGACATCGGCACCTCCAAGGTGGTTGCGATTGTCGGTGACATCAAGGCCGATGGCAGCCTCGATATCGTGGGCATCGGCAGCCACCGCTCACGCGGCCTGAAGAAGGGCACTGTCGTCAACATCGAGTCCACGGTGGAGTCCATTCAGCGTGCCATCGAAGAGGCCGAACTGATGGCAGGGTGCCAGATACATTCTGTCTATGCGGGCATCGCCGGCAGTCACATCCGCAGCATGAATTCCCACGGCATCGTCGCCATCCGCGACGGCGAGGTCACCCGCGCCGACATCGACCGCGTCATCGACGCTGCCCAGGCCGTCGCGATTCCAGCGGACCAGAAAGTGCTGCACATCCTGCCGCAGGAATACATCATCGATGCTCAGGAAGGCGTGAAGGAGCCGCTGGGCATGTCCGGTGTGCGACTGGAGGCCAAGGTGCATCTGGTCACCTGCGCCATCAACGCCGTGCAGAACATCGAGAAGTGCATCAAGCGCTGCGGACTGCACACCGAGGAGATCATTCTCGAGCAACTCGCCTCCAGCTATGCCGTGCTCACCGAAGATGAGAAGGAACTGGGCGTCTGCCTGGTGGACATCGGCGGCGGCACGTCCGACATCGCGGTGTTCACCGAAGGCGCCATTCGTCACACGGGCGTGATTCCCATCGCGGGTGACCAGGTCACCAACGACATCGCCATGGCGCTGCGCACGCCCACCGAAAATGCCGACGAGATCAAGATCAAGTACGCCTGTGCACTGACGCAGCTGGCCAGCGCCGGCGAAACCATCAAGGTGCCGAGTGTCGGTGACCGTCCGCCGCGCGAGCTCTCGCGTCAGGCGCTGGCCGAAGTGGTCGAGCCGCGTTACGACGAACTCTTCACCCTCATCCGTGCCGAGCTGCAGCGCAGCGGCTACGAGAACATGCTGGCCGCCGGCATCGTGCTGACTGGTGGCACCAGCAAGATGGAAGGCGTGGTCGAGCTTGCCGAAGAGATTTTCCACGCCCCGGTGCGCATCGGGTTTCCCCAGGATGTCAAAGGACTCTCCGACATCGTGCGCAACCCGATCTACTCCACCGGCGTGGGCCTGCTGCTCTATGGACTGAAACAGCAGCAGGACAGGGATTTCCAAGCGCCGCCCAAGGAGGCCCAGCCCGGCCTCATGGAGCGCTTCTCGGCCTGGTTGAAGAAGAATCTGTAAATTTGCTTTTTTGATTGTGGGTTAAAAAACGCGTGCATGTGTTTATAAAATTTAAAAATGCTCAGGAGGCCTTATGTTTGAATTAGTCGATAGCTTGCCCCAGAACGCGGTCATCAAGGTCATCGGTGTCGGCGGTGGCGGCGGCAATGCCGTGCGTCACATGATTGCCAGTCATATCGAAGGGGTCGAGTTCGTCTGTGCCAATACCGACGCGCAGGCGCTCAGCAATCTGCGCGCGAAAACCCTCCTGCAGATGGGCAGCTGTGTCACCAAGGGCCTGGGCGCCGGCGCCAATCCGGAGATCGGCCGTCAGGCAGCGCTGGAAGATCGAGACGAGATCGCCGAGATCCTGTCCGGCGCGGACATGGTCTTCATCACCGCCGGCATGGGCGGTGGCACCGGCACGGGTGCCGCGCCGATCTTCGCCGAAGTGGCCAAGGAACTCGGCATCCTGACCGTGGCTGTGGTGACCAAGCCCTTCCCCTTCGAAGGCAAGAAGCGCATGAAGATTGCGGAAGAGGGCATCCGCGAACTCTCCGAACACGTGGACTCGCTGATCACCATCCCCAACGAGAAGCTGCTGGAAGTGCTGGGCAAGTCGGCCTCCCTGCTGGACGCCTTCAAGTCTGCCAATGACGTGCTGCTCGGCGCGGTCAAGGGCATCGCCGACCTGATCATGCGTCCCGGCATGATCAACGTAGACTTCGCCGATGTGCGCACCGTCATGTCCGAGATGGGCATGGCCATGATGGGCACCGGCTACGCGTCCGGTGAGAACCGTGCGCGCGAGGCCGCCGAGGCTGCCATCCGCAGCCCCTTGCTCGAGGATGTGAATCTGCACGGCGCACGCGGCATCCTGGTCAACATCACCGCCGGCGAGAATCTCTCTCTGGGCGAGTTCACCGAAGTGGGCGATACCATTGAGGAGTTCGCTTCCGATGACGCCACGGTTGTGGTGGGCACCGTGATCGATCCGGACATGGGCGACGAGATCCGGGTGACCGTGGTGGCCACCGGTCTGGGTGCCCGTCCTGTGGTTCAGGCGGCCCCCCGTCCTGTGGAAGTGCCGCAGAAGGCCTCGGCTGTCGTGACCGACTACCGCCAGTTCGACCGCCCGGCAGCCGCGCGCACGCGCTCAGCCACCGCACACACCATGCCGCAGAGCGGGCTGGCCCGCGCCGTGGGTTCCGACACTGACATGGACTACCTGGACATTCCGGCCTTCCTGCGTCGTCAGGCCGATTGAGCATGCAGGACTCCGAGCGCCGGTCGCAGGCCGGCGCTCGCGCTTGTTGGGTTATCTGGTGATCTTTGTTACCATCCGGCCTTCGTCGCCCCCGGCGTTCACGCAGGCGACACACTCATTCGGGATACCACCACCACATGCTGAATCAAAGAACCCTCAAGAATGTCATTCGCGCCACCGGCGTCGGCCTGCACAACGGCGAGAAGGTCTACCTGACCCTGCGTCCCGCCCCCGTGGATACCGGCATCGTCTTCACCCGCACCGATCTCGATCCGATGGTGCAGATTCCCGCCAAGGCTTCCTACGTGGGCGACACCACCCTGTCAACCACGCTGATCAAGGGCAATGTCCGCATCTCCACGATCGAGCACCTGATGTCCGCCATGTCCGGTCTGGGCATCGACAATGCCTACATCGATGTCAGTGCTCCCGAAGTGCCCATCATGGATGGCAGCGCAGGCCCCTTCGTGTTCCTGATCCAGTCGGCCGGCATCGAGGAGCAGAATGCTCTGAAGAAGTTCATCCGCATCAAGAAGCCGCTGTTCCTGTCCGATGGCGACAAGTCCGTGAGTCTGGAGCCGTTCGACGGGTTCAAGGTCAGCTACACGCTGCTCTATGATCACCCCGTGTATCGCAAGTACACCAAGACGGCGAGTGTGGATTTCTCCAGCACATCGTTCGTGAAGGAAGTCAGTCGTGCCCGCACCTTCGGTTTCATGCATGAGTTCGAAGAGCTGCGCAATCGCAATCTCGCCTTGGGCGCCAGCATGGACAACGCGATTGCGGTGGGCGATTACAAGGTGTTGAACGAGGACGGTCTGCGTTACGAAGACGAATTCGTGAAGCACAAGATCCTGGATGCGATCGGCGATCTCTACATGATCGGCTACAGCCTGATCGGCGAGTTCAAGGGATATAAGTCTGGACACGCCCTGAATAATGCATTATTAAGATCGCTCGAAGTCAACCAAGACGCCTGGGAAATCGTCAGTTTCGATTCTGACTCGCATGTGCCCATTTCCTATTCGAAACCTGTGTTGGCAGCCTGAAAGGTCTCCACCTTCGTTATGGATTTGTAAGCCACTGATTTTCGTGGTTATAAGTTGGACGTGCAGGCTGTCGCGCAAGCTCAGGTGTTCTGACAGCAGACTGATGAGAACACCTCGACAATGAAAGTCATCCTCGTTGACCAGCGCCATGGTCAAACTCGCACACTGGTCCTCAGCGGTTGGCTGAAGGGCCTGTTGTCCGTCTGCATTCTGGGTGCTCCTGTCGCCTTCGGCTATTTTGGCTACCAGCTGGCCGTGTCCCACGAGCCACAGGAATATGCCCTCGAAACCGCCCTCGAACTCAATGAAGAACTGCAGAGCAATGCCGATGCGCTGGCACGGCTGAAGCAGGAGTCCCAGGCTCAGCTCGAGGCGCTCACCGTGCGCCTCGCAAGCCTGCAGGCGCGACTCCTGCGCATGGAGGCTCTGGGTGATCGCATCACTGCCGTCGCGCAGCTGGATGCCGGGGAATTCGATTTCAATGCCGAGCCCGGCGTCGGTGGTCCGCTGTCCGAGGACACGGTGCCCTACGCGCCGCCCGCCTTCATCGACGCCATCAGTGAGCTTGAAGCGCAGATCTCGGATCGCGCCCAGCAACTGGAAATTCTCGAAGGCCTGATGGCCGAGCGCCAGTTCGCCGATGATGCCGCCGTCACGGGCCGTCCCGTGCGACAGGGCTGGGTGTCGTCGCCATTCGGGCGACGTACTGATCCCTTCACCGGCCAGCTGGCCTGGCATTCCGGCATCGACTTCGCCACCTCCTCCGCAGGGGCCGACATCATCGCGGTGGCCGCTGGCGTGGTCACCGCGGCAGGCGATCGCGATGGCTACGGGCTTGCCCTCGACATCAACCATGGCAATGGCTACGTCACCCGCTACGGACATGCGGAAAAGCTGCTGGTTGGGGTGGGGGACATCATCACCAAAGGGCAGACCATCGCCCAGGTTGGCAGCACGGGGCGCTCCACTGGTCCCCACGTGCATTTCGAGGTCTACAAGCACGGACGCGTCGTCGACCCGGCGTCCTACATCCATCGCACCATCCGCTGACTCCCCGCCGCCGCACCGGTTTCCCAGACAACACCCGCCCGGACTTGCGTGCGAGGGCCTGTGGCAATGGCTGCAGCGCGCGCCCAACCGGCCAATCCTTTTTCGAGACAAGACAACATCATGAGTTTCACTTCACTGATCAAGGCCATCTTTGGCAGCAGCAATTCCCGTCAGCTCAAGCGCCTGAAGCGCATCGTGACGAAGATCAATGGCTATGAGGGCGCCTATGCCGCCCTGTCGGATGCCGAACTCCAGGCCAAGACCGGCGAGTTCCGCCAGCGTTTCGAGGCCGGCCAGACTCTGGACCAGCTTCTGCCGGAGGCCTTCGCCGTGGTGCGTGAAGCGGGCAAGCGCGTCATGGGCATGCGCCACTTCGATGTGCAGATGATCGGCGGCATCGTGCTGCACGAAGGCAACATCGCCGAAATGAAGACAGGCGAGGGCAAGACCCTGGTCGCCACCCTGCCGGCCTATCTGAACGGTCTGACCGGGCAGGGGGTGCACATCGTGACGGTGAACGACTATCTGGCCGAACGCGATGCCAACTGGATGCGTCCGCTGTATGAATTCCTCGGCTTGACCGTTGGCGTGATCATCGGCGGTCAGACCCAGGAGCAGAAGCGTGCTGCCTACGAGTCCTCCATCACCTATGGCACCAACAACGAGTTCGGTTTCGACTATCTGCGTGACAACATGGCCTTCCGTCTGGAAGACAAGCTGCAGAAGACGCTCAACTTCGCCG
>CAYQBR010000045.1:0-8485 GCA_964415735.1 uncultured Klebsiella sp.
GCGTGATGACCGTGTAGGTGGAGTACTCCAGCATGTTCAGGTGATCGGCGATGCCGATGGCGATGGCGCCGCCGGAATTGGCTTCGCCGGTGACCGTGGCGATCAGCGGCGTGCGCACGGTGGACATCATGGCCATGTTCTCGGCGATGGCTTCGTTGATGCCACGCTCTTCCGAGTCGATGCCCGGATAGGCGCCAGGCGTGTCGATGAAACTCAGCACCGGCAGCTTGAAGCGTTCGGCCATGGCGATCAGACGCCGGGCCTTGCGGTAACCTTCCGGACGCGGCATGCCGAAATTGTGCCGCACCTTCTCCTTGGTGCCCCGCCCCTTCTGATGACCGATGACCATGACCGGACGACCATCCAGACGGGCCACGCCGCCGATCAGCGCCAGATCGTCGGCAAACAGGCGATCGCCGTGCAGCTCGTCGAAATCGGTGAACAGATGGTTGATGTAGTCAAGGGTGTAGGGGCGCAGCGGATGACGTGCGACCTGGGAAATCTGCCAGGGAGTCAGCGAGGAATAGATCTTCTCGGTGAGTTTCCTGCTCTTGTCCTGCAGCTTCTGGATCTCGTCCGTGATGTTGAGCTTGTTGTCCGCGCCCACCAGTCGCAATTCGTTGATCTTCACTTCCAGATCGGCGATGGGCTGTTCAAAGTCCAGGTAATTCGGATTCATGTCGTAGGGTGTCCCGATAGTCTTGCTTGGCTTGCGGGCAATGATAGCAAAAGGCCTGCGCGGATAGCGACAGGGGCGGACGGCGCGTCACCACTGGTAGGAAAGGGCCACGGCGCTGCGGCCGAACTCTTCCTGCAGAGCCTGCAGCAAAGGCTGACTCGGCAGCACGCGCCATGACTCCCCCAGCAGCAGGGTGCCGCGGACATCGCGCCGCTCGTAGAAGATGCGCACTGGACAGCCTGCGGGTGGCGGTCTCTGCCCATTCTCATGCAGCGGCGTGGACGGTGCCGGCAGCGGGCGATGCGCCTGCAGTTGACGCTCCAGGACCTGCAGGAAATCCGCCGTCAGCGCATCGTGACGCAGTCGCAGATCCAGGCTGCGGGCAAAGCGTGCGCGCGCCTGATCCAGCGTCATCACCTCGCGACCGCGGCCGCGCATGGTGCCGTTGTAATCGTCGATGCTGACCAGGCAGTCGAACACCAGAATGCTGTTCTTCACCAGCAGCTCGCGGTGCTGCTCATACTCCTTGCCGAACAGTGACACCTCGAAGCGAGCACTGCGATCATCCAGCTGGATCAGCGCAATGGGTTCGCCGCGCCGACTCTTCATGAAACGGAAATCCACCACCAGGCCGGCCAGCAGCTGGCTCTCGCGCTCCGGCTTCAGATTCGCCAGCCTGTCACGGGTGAAGCGCGCCAGTTCCGGCAGGAATTCGTCGACGGGGTGACCGCTGAAATACAGACCCAGCGTTTCGCGTTCGGCACTCAGACGCTGCTGCTCCGACCACGGCCGCACTCGCGTGCGCGACCCGGGAATGCTCAGCGGCGTCTCGACCACCGGGTTGATGTCACCGAACAGATCCTGCACACCGAGCGCCTGATTGCGGCTGCTCTGCTCGGCTGCCTTCATGGTGTCGGGAATCGATTCCCACAGCACGGCACGCGCCAGATCCTTGCCGCCTTCCTGCAGGCTGTCGAGCGCCCCAGCGCGCACCAGCGCTTCCAGGGCGCGCTTGTTCAGCGCGCGACTGTCCACACGCCGGCAGAAATCCAGCAGCGACGTGAAGGGGCCACCACTCTTGCGGGCCTCGATGATGGCATTGATGGGCCCTTCGCCGAGCCCCTTGATCGCGCCCAGACCATAGACGATCTCGCGCTTGTTGTTGACCGTGAAGTTGAATTCCCCGAGGTTCACGTCGGGCACGATCAGCGGCAGGCGCATCTCGCGACACTCCTCCACCAGGGTCACGATCTTGTCCGTGTTCTGCATGTCCGCCGAGAGCACGGCCGCCATGAAATACGCGGGGTAATGCTCTTTCAGCCACGCCGTCTGATAGGAGACGAGTGCATACGCCGCGGAGTGCGACTTGTTGAAGCCGTAGCCGGCGAATTTCTCCATCAGATCGAAGATCGCGCCGGCACGCTCCGGCGCAATGCCGCGCTCGCTCGCGCCACTCATGAAGGCGTCGCGCTGCTGCGCCATCTCCTCGGGTTTCTTCTTGCCCATGGCGCGGCGCAGCATGTCGGCCCCGCCGAGGCTGTAGTTGGCCAGCACCTGGGCGATCTGCATCACCTGTTCCTGATAAAGAATCACGCCATAGGTGTTGGAGAGCACCGGTTCCAGATCCGGGTGCGGATAATCGACTTCGGCCCGGCCGTGCTTGCGGTTGATGAAGTCATCCACCATGCCCGACTGCAGCGGCCCCGGACGGAACAGGGCCACCAGGGCGATGATGTCCTCGAAGCGACTGGGCAGCAGACGCTTGATCAAGTCCTTCATGCCGCGGGATTCGAGCTGGAACACGGCGGTGGTCTCGCCGCGCTGCAACAGCTCGTACACCTTCCTGTCGTCCAGCGGGATGGCCGTGATGTCGAGCGGATTGGCGCGCGCCTGCGGTTCCTGCGCGTTGATCATCTTGACTGCCCAGTCGATAATCGTGAGCGTGCGCAGCCCGAGGAAGTCGAACTTCACCAGCCCGGCAGTTTCCACATCGTTCTTGTCGAACTGCGTCACCAGGCTTTCGCCGTTCTCGTCGCAGTAAAGCGGCGAGAAGTCCGTGAGCCGCGTGGGCGCAATCACCACGCCCCCGGCGTGCTTGCCCACATTGCGCGTCAGGCCTTCGAGCTTGAGCGCCATCTCCATGATTTCCTGCGCATCTTCATCGGCCTCGACGAACTCGCGCAGCGGCGCTTCAGATTCCAGCGCCTTGGACAGCGTGATGCCCACCTCGAACGGAATCAGCTTGGAGAGCTTGTCGGCCAGCCCATAGGACTTGCCCTGCACCCGTGCCACGTCGCGCACAACGGCCTTGGCCGCCATGGTGCCGAAGGTGATGATCTGCGACACCGCCTCCTTGCCGTACATCTCTGCCACGTGCGCGATCACGCGGTCGCGGCCGTCCATGCAGAAATCGACGTCGAAGTCGGGCATGGACACGCGCTCGGGATTGAGGAAGCGCTCGAACAGCAGGTCATAGCGCAGCGGGTCCAGATCGGTGATGCCCAGCGCATATGCCACGATGGACCCTGCGCCGGAACCTCGGCCTGGCCCGACGGGAATGTCGTTGTTGCGGGCCCACTGGATGAACTCCATCACGATGAGGAAATAGCCCGGAAAGCCCATCTGGATGATCACGTTCAGCTCGAAGTCCAGCCGCTCGTAGTATTGCTGGCAGGCCAGCTCGCGCTCCTGCTGTGCCTGGTCGCCCACGAACTGCTCGCGCGGCAGCAGCTTTTCCAGCCGCGCCTGCAGGCCCTCACGACTCACGCGGCGGAAGAAGGCATCGACCGTCTCGCCTGGTGGCACCGGATAATTCGGCAGATAGGGCTTGCCCAGTTCCAGTTCGAGATTGCAGCGGATGGCAATGGCCCGGGTGTTCTCGATGGCCTCGGGAAGATCGCTGAACAGCTCCGCCATCTCGGCCGGACTGCGCAGATACTGCTGCTCGCTGTAATTGCGCGAACGCCGTGGATCGTCAAGGGTGCGGCGCTCGTTGATGCAGACGCGCACCTCGTGCGCCTCGAAGTCGTCGCGCTGCAGGAAGCGCACATCATTGGTGGCGACCACGGGGCAGCGCGCCGCAGTCGCGAGTGCCACCGCCGCCTCGATGTAGCGCTGCTCGCCCTCGCGCCCCGTGCGCTGCAACTCCAGATAGAAACTGTCAGGAAAACACTGCATCCAGCGCGCCAGGGCGGCCGAGGCCTTCTCCGGGGCTTCCTGCAGCAGACGTCCGATCTCGCCCTCGCGCCCCCCCGACAGAGCGATCAGGCCATGGGCGCGCTCCTCGATCCATTCACGGCGCACGGTCACCAGACCGGATGTGGACTTTTCCGTGTAGGCACGCGAGATCAATTCGGTGAGATTGCGGTAGCCCGCCTTGTTGCGCACCAGCAGCACCAGGGGAAACGGTCGTTGCGGGTTCTCCTCGTTCTCGACGAGGACATCGCAACCACACAGCGGCTTCACGCCGGCACTCATGGCGGCGCTGTAGAACTTGATCAGACCGAACAGATTGACGTGGTCCGTGATGGCGACCGCCGGCATACCGGCCGCAGCCACCTGTTGCACGAGATCATCGATGCGCACGACGCTGTCCACGATCGAGTATTCCGTGTGGACGCGCAGGTGGACGAAGGCAGAGGACAGTGACATAGGGGCCAGCTTGCTTGCTCAGAATTCCAGGGTGGCAGTGATGGGCGCGGCGCTCTCGACGCACAATGCCCGGCGCACCGGGGCATAGCTCATGCGGTGGACAGGGCTCGGACCCAGCCGAGCCAGCGCCCGCAGGTGCGCCGCCGTGGGATAGCCCTTGTGCACGGCAAACCCATAGCCCGGGTGGCTTGCTTCCAGCGCCTGCATCTCGCGGTCACGGGTGACCTTGGCCAGAATCGAGGCGGCGGCGATGCAATCCACTCGGGAATCGCCCTTCACCACGGCCGTTGCCGAATAGGGCCAGCGCGGACAATGCAGGCCGTCGACATAGACATGGCCTGGCGAAAGACGCAGGCCTTCCACCGCCCGCGACATGGCCAGCAGGCTGGCCTGCAGGATGTTCAGCGCGTCGATTTCCGCCGCCGTGGCTCGGCCGAGAGAATAGCACAGCGCGTTCTCGAGGATGCGCTCGAAGGCGGACTCTCTCGCGCGCGCGGACAGCTTCTTGGAATCATTCAGACCGCTGATGGGACGCTGCGGGTCCAGGATCACGGCGGCAGCCACCACATCGCCCGCCAGCGGCCCCCTGCCCGCCTCATCGACACCGGCCACCGGGGCCAGGGGCGCGCAGGGATAGGGATGCCGCCAGGCCAGCGGATCGAGCAGATCAGCGCTCATCGCGCGCTCCGGACTGCACCAGACTCACGATGGCATCCGCCGCCTGACTGCTGGCATCGCGACGAATCGTGTGGTGAATCTGCTCGAAACGCGTCACCAGGGCAGCCTGGCGGGCGGGATTGTCCAGCCAGTCCTGCAAGGCCGCCGCCAGGTTTTCAGGCGTCACCTCGTCCTGCAGCAACTCCGGCACCAACCGTTCGCCAGCGAGCAGATTGGGCAGAGAGACATACGGCACCTTGAGCATGCGCGAAGCCAGCATCCAGGTCAGCGACGCCAGACGATAGGACACCACCATGGGGCGACGCAGCAACAGGGCCTCCAGCGTGGCGGTGCCCGAGGCGAGCAGCACCAGGTCAGCCGCCTGCATCGCCTGGTGGGAATTGCCTTCGAAGACCATGAACTGATCCCCGGCCCCCTGTGCCTGCAGCAGCGCGAGCACCTGGGCGCGCCGCTCCGCATTGGCGCAGGGAATCACGAAACGCAGGGACGGATCCTGTGCCAGACAGCGCAAGGCCGTGGCGATGAAGACAGCCCCGAGCCTGCGGATCTCATCCCGGCGACTTCCCGGCAACAGCGCGATCACACGACCGTCAGTCTCCAGGCCGAGCGCCTGGCGGGCACGCTGACGCTGAAGAGCATCGCCCGCGTCCAAGGCGATCGTGTCGGCCAGCGGATGCCCCACAAAGCGCACCGGGACGCGATGCTGCTCGTAGATGGCCGTCTCGAAGGGAAACAAGGCAAGCACCAGGTCCACGGCACGGGCGATCTTGTGAATGCGCTTCTGCCCCCAGGCCCACACACTCGGGCTGACATAGTGGACGGTGCGGATTCCCAGATCGTGCAGTTCCTGCTCGATGCGCAGATTGAAACCGGGAGAGTCGATGCCGATGAACACATCGGGTGGCGACTCCTGAAAGTGGCGGACCAGGGATTTCTTGATATGCAAGAGTTCGGGCAGGCGTCCCAGCGGCTCGATGAAGCCCATGACGGACAGCCGTTCCATGGAGAAGAAACTGTGGAAACCCTCGGCGAGCATGCGCGGACCGCCGATGCCCTCGAACTGCGCCTGCGGACAGCGCCTGCGAATCGCCTGCATCAGGGCCACGCCGAGCATGTCTCCGGATGTCTCTCCCGCTATCATGCCGACTCGCACGCGCGTGTCTCCCTGCTCAGCGCTGAATGCCCCGCGTGGAGGCACGAATGGAATCGACAAACAGCTTGATGTCGACGAATTCCGCGGCCATGGGATCAAGCTGCTCGAGCGCTTCCTGCAAGGTCAGCCCCTTGAGGTAAACGATCTTGAAGGCGCGTCGGATACGGGTGATGGCGTCCTTGCTGAACCCACGTCGCTCCAGCCCGATGGCGTTGATGCTGCGCGCCTCGGGCGGCGTGCCGCTGACAATCACGTAGGCCGGCACATCATTGCTCACATGGGTCATGCCGCCGATCATGGCGTGGGCGCCGATCTTCAGGAACTGGTTCACGCCGGCGTAGCCGCCCAGGATGGCCCAGTCACCCACTTCCACGTGACCGGAAATGCCCACGTTGTTGGCGAAGATGGTATGGCTGCCAACGATGCAGTCATGCGCCACATGCACATAGGGCATCAGCAGATTGTGGCTGCCAATGCGGGTGTAACTGCCCCCGAAACCCGTACCGCGATGCAGCGTGACGCCTTCGCGGATGATGTTGTCCGAGCCGACTTCCAGCCAGGTCTCCTCGCCCGTGAATTTCTTGTCCGCCGGCTCCTCGCCGATGGACGCGAACTGGAAGATCCGATTCCTGGCGCCGATACGGGTGTTGGCACGGATGACGACGTGGGACGCGATGTGCGTATCCTCGCCGATCTCGACGCCGGGCCCGATGATGGTCCAGGGCCCCACGGTGACATTCGCCGCCAGACGCGCACTGGGGTCTATGATGGCGCGTGAATCAATCAATTTCGTTTTTCCTTTCTGCACACATGATGATCGCGGTGCCCACTGTCTCGTCGCCGACGAACGCACGGCATTCGAATTTGTAGATGCCACGCTTGCTGGTGACAATCTCCGCTTCCAGCATCAGCTGATCCCCCGGGACCACCGGACGCTTCAATCGCACCTCATCGGCGCCGACGAAATAATACAGGTAACCATCCTTGGGCTTCTTCTCCTGGCTCTTGAAACCCAGCACGCCTGCGGCCTGCGCCAGCGCTTCGATGATCAGCACACCCGGCATGATGGGCTTGCCAGGGAAATGCCCCTCGAAGAACTCCTCGTTCACGGTGACATTCTTGTAGGCAAGGATGCGCTTGCCGAGCTCGATCTGCAGTACCCGGTCAACCAGCAGAAACGGGTAGCGCTGCGGCAGGTATTCCTTGATTTCTTCCACGTTCATCATTGTGTTGTTTTCCTGAAACAGGTGTTCTTGGGCGGTGGACTCCTTCAGTCGGAGTCCCCCGGGGCAGAGTGTCTGCCCTGTGCCAGTTTTTCCAGTTCACGCAGGCGCTTGGCCATGTCGTCAAGCTGACGAAACCGCACGATGTTGCGCTTCCATTCCTTCGATTCCAGAAGTCCGGTTCCGGACGAATAGATGCCAGACTCGCTGATCGACTGGCTTACCAGCGACATGGCGCTGATCATGACCTTGTCCGCGATCTGCAGGTGGCCGATGATGCCCACGCCGCCACCGATGGTGCAGTAGCGGCCGATGCTCGTGCTGCCAGCAATGGCACTGCAGCCGCAGATGATGGTGTGCTCACCGATGATGCAGTTGTGGGCGATCTGCACCTGATTGTCGATCTTGACTCCCTGCCCAATGAGCGTGTCGTCCAGGGCGCCGCGGTCCACCGTTGAGCCGGCGCCGATCTCGACGTCATCGCCGATCTGCACCCCGCCGAGCTGGGCGATCTTGACCGAGCGCCTGCCATCAAACGCAAAGCCGAAACCATCGGCTCCAATCACCACGGACGAATGCAACACCACACGATTGCCGATCGAGACACCCTGATAGAGAGTGACATTCGGGTACAGGACACAGTGGTCTCCCAACGCGGAATCGGCACCAATGTAACAGCCCGCACCGATCACGCTGCCAGCGCCTATCCTGACTCCCGACTCGATCACCACATGCGCCGCAATGCTGACATCGGCAGCGATCTGCACGTCAGGCGCAATGCTCGCCGTGGGATGAATGCCGCACGCGGGCCTGCTTGCTGCAGCGAACAGCTGAGATGCCCGGGCATAGGTCACGTAGGGAGTACTGGAAATCAATTGGGCAGCCTGGCAGGCACCGGCGTACTCCGCGTCGACAATCACGGCCGATGCGCGGCACTGCGCGAGTTGAGACGCATAGCGGGGATTGCTGAGAAAACTCAGTTGACCTGGCACCGCACTCTTGAGCGTGGCCAGGCCGGAAATGCGTATCGAGGGATCGCCATTCAAGCGGACCTCCAGCAGGTCCGCCAGCTCACCAAGTGTATGGACAGTTGAAGTGCTC
>CAYQBR010000046.1:0-3526 GCA_964415735.1 uncultured Klebsiella sp.
GAATATCTGAAAGTGGCCGTGCTGCTGATGAGCAGTGAACTGCTGCAGGGCACGCGTCGGGATGGTTGAACGAACGGAGACCCGTGAGAGATGACGATCGCCTTGTGCCCTCCTGCCCGCCCCTCGCTGACCCGGCGCCTGCGTGCGCTGGCGCTGGGCGTGGCGCTCGCCGGCGCGTGCAGTGAGCTTGCGCTGGCACAGCAGTCCTTCGATGTCACCGAGGCCTCGCTGCGTGAACTGCAGCTGGCGCTGACGGCGAAGCGTGTCACCTCGGTGGCGCTCGTCGACGCCTATCTGGCCCGCATTGCCGCCTACGATGACCAGGGCCCTGGCCTCAATGCCCTGATCCATCTCAACCCCGAGGCCCGCGCGCAGGCTGCCGCGCTGGACGCCGAGCGGCGCCAGTCGGGGCCGCGCAGCCCCTTGCACGGCATCCCTGTCGTGCTCAAGGACAACTACGCCACGGCGGACATGCCCACCACCGGCGCCTCGCGGGCGCTGCAGGACTTCGTGCCCGCCGCCAATGCCACGGCCGTGCAGCGCCTGCTCGATGCCGGTGCCATCATTCTGGGCAAGACCAATCTGCACGAGTTCGCCTACGGCATCACCACCATCAGCTCGCTGGGCGGGCAGACGCGCAATCCCTATGACCCGAGCCGCGTGCCCGGGGGCTCCAGTGGCGGCACGGCAGCCGCCGTGGCCGCGAGCTTCGCCGCCGTCGGCATGGGCACGGACACCTGCGGCTCCATCCGCATTCCCGCCGCCTTCAACAATCTGGTGGGACTGCGCCCGACCAAGGGGCTGACGAGCATCCACGGCATCATGCCGCTGTCCGCAACGCAGGACGTCATCGGGCCGCTGGCGCGCAGCGTCGAGGATCTGGCCATCGTGCTGGACATTGTCGCCGGCCATGACCCGCAGGACGCCGCCACGGCTGTGCTGCGCGAGCGTCCGCGCCCGGCGTTCTGGAATTCGCTGCGGGAGGCGTCCTTCGCCGGTGTGCGCATCGGGCGACTGGGGCACTATCACGACGCCGCTGAGCCCGAGGTGAAGGCTGCGCTGGACGCCGCGCTCGCGCGCATGCAGGCACTGGGCGCCGAAGTCGTCGATGTCGAGATTCCCGGGCTGGCCGAGCTGCTGGCTCGCTCCGGGCTGATCGCTCACGAATTCGAGAGCGATCTCGACGCTTGGCTCTCCGACTTCACGCCGGCAGGGCAGACGCCCACCACGCTGGAGGCCATCGTCGCCAGCGGCGAGTTTCACGAGGCGGTGAGCGCGGTGCTCACGCGCAGTGCCGAGGCCGAGCAGGACCCGGTGCGTTATCAGTCCGCTCTTGCCGCTCGCGAGGAACTGCGCGCGGCGCTGGCTGCCGCGATGACGGCCGCCAGTGTCGACGTGTTGGCCTATCCGCCGGCGGGGGCCCTGCCTGTCACACTCGGGGAACCTCAGCCGGGTAACCATTGCAGCCTGAGCGCCAATTCGGGTTATCCGGCGCTGTCGGTGCCAGCGGGGTTCACCGCCCAGGGATTGCCCGTGGGCATCGAGCTGCTGGGCGCCGAGTTCAGCGACGAACGCCTGGTGGCGCTGGGCCATGCCTGGGAGCAGGCCAATGCCCTGCGCCGCGTTCCGTCGACCACTCCGCCGCTGGCCGGCCATCACGAGGAGACACCATGAGCAGTTGGGACAATGCCTTCAAGGGCAGCACGAAGACCGGCATGGTCGGCTCGCACAGCTTCGGCGGAGCGGGCAGTTTCTTCCGCACGCCCTATGCGCGTGAGCTGGCAGGGGTCGATGTGGCCGTCAGCGGCGTGCCGCTGGACATCGCCACCACCAATCGCTCGGGCGCGCGCCTGGGGCCGCGGGCGATCCGGCAGGCCTCGCTGTCCCTGGCCTGGGAGCGCCCCTGGCCCTGGCAGACCGACCCGTTCCGCGCGCTCGCGGTGGTGGACTACGGCGACTGCGAGAACAACAGCGGCGGCGGGCTGCTGAGCGTGGCGCACATCGAATCCCATGTGCACGGCATTCTGGAGGCGGGCGCTGCGTCCTTGCTGCTGGGTGGCGATCACTTCATCACGTATCCAAGCCTGTGCGCCCACGCGAAGTGTCACGGTCCGCTCAGCCTGATCCACTTCGATGCGCACACCGACACCTGGCCCTCGTCCGGCCATGGCATCAATCACGGCACCATGTTCTACAAGGCCGCGAAAGAGGGCATCGTGCGCCCGGAGTCCTCGGTGCAGATCGGCATCCGCACCACCAACGACGACACGCTGGGTTATCAGATTCTCTCGGCCGCTGATGTGCATCGGCAGGGCACGGCCGACATCGTGCGGCAGATTCGGGAACGGGTGGGTCAGAATCCCGTCTACCTGACCTTTGACATCGACTGTCTCGACCCGGCCTTCGCGCCCGGCACGGGCACGCCGGTGCCAGGTGGGCTCTCGTCCTTCCAGGCGCTGGACATCATCCGAGGGCTGGTCGGCATCAATCTCGTGGGCATGGACGTGGTGGAGGTGGCACCGGCCTATGACCACGCGGAGATCACTGCGCTCGCGGCGGCCCAGATCGCCATCGAACTGCTCTGCCTCTACGCGGAGTCCCCCGGCAGCCGCAACAAGGAACGGGCGCCGCAGCGCCCCTGACAGGAGATCCGCGTGAGCGACAAGATGCAAGCCCCGAACGCGAACAAGAACACCGCCTGGACTCCCGGCGACGCCGAGGACCTCTACGCCGTGAAGACCTGGAGCGCCGGTTTCTTCGGCGTGAACGTCAAGGGCCATGTCAGCGTCCACCCGCTGCCGGGCGAGGACCTGGCCATCGACCTGCCCGAGGTGATCGACGCCGCGGTGAAGGAGGGCTGCAGCTTCCCGCTGATCCTGCGCTTTCAGGACATCATCAGTGCCCGCGTGCGCCGCCTGAACCTCACCTTCCGCGAGGCCATCGCCGAGGCGGGCTATCAGGGCGAGTACCGCAGCATCTACCCGATCAAGGTGAATCAGCTGCACGAGGTGGTGGCCGAGGTCATGGAGGCGGGCAAGCCGTTCAATATCGGTCTGGAATGCGGCTCGCGTGCCGAACTCATGGCGGCGCTGGCGCTGATCGGTGACGACACGCTGCTGTTGTGCAATGGCGTCAAGGATCACTCGATGCTGACGCTCATGCTCAACGCCCAGCAGCTTGGCCAGCAGGTGCTGCCCGTCATCGAGAATTACAACGAATTCGAGCAGCTGATGGTGCTGGCCGATCAGCGCGGCCTCGTGGGCGACAAGGCGCCTCGGCTGGGCGTGCGCGTCAAGCTGTCCACACGCGGCGCCGGCCGCTGGTTCGAGTCGGGCGGCTCCGGCTCCAAGTTCGGCCTCACCGTGCCCGAGCTGGTGAAGCTGGTGCACGAGCTGGAGAAACGCGGCCTGCGCGAGCATCTGGCCCTGCTGCATTTCCATCTGGGCAGCCAGATCAGCGACACCCAGGTGCTGCGCACGGCGGTGCGCGAGATCGCCCAGTTCTATGCCGATCTGCAGGAGCGCGG
>CAYQBR010000046.1:3626-8212 GCA_964415735.1 uncultured Klebsiella sp.
GCCGATCTGCAGGAGCGCGGCGTGCCGGTGCAGTATCTGGACGTGGGCGGCGGCCTGGGCGTGAACTATGGCGGCAGCTACGGCGGCGAGTACGAGGAGGTGGAATCCTCGATCAACTACGGGCTGAAGGAATATGCCAATGTGGTGGTGTTCGCGGTGAAGGAGATCTGCGAGGAACGCAGCGTGCCCATGCCGACGCTGCTGTCGGAGAGCGGCCGCGCCCTCACTGCTCATCACTCCGTGCTGGTGGTGCCCGTGCTGGGCGTGCATCGCCCGGATGCCCCGCCGATGCCCGAGCCGCTGGCCGAGCAACCGGCCGTGGTCAAGCGCATGCAGGCCGCCGCGAAGGAGGCGAGCCATGTGCATTCACGGGGCAAGCTGACCGAAGTGATCCACGATGCCCAGGAAGCCCGGCTGGAGGCCGA
This sequence comes from uncultured Klebsiella sp., assembly GCA_964415735.1. Taxonomy (GTDB): domain Bacteria; phylum Pseudomonadota; class Gammaproteobacteria; order Pseudomonadales; family Pseudohongiellaceae; genus UBA5078. The sequence continues at coordinate 4,052 of CAYQBR010000046.1, forward strand.
GCAGCTGGCGCGGCTGGGCTATCTGAACATCGAGCATCTGGCCTTCGTTGAAAGCCTCTACTGGCGCACGGCGCGCGAGGTGCTGCAGCGCTTCACGGCGCTGGACATCGAGCCGCGCCCGGCCGAGCAGCTGGAGCTGGAGAAACAGCTCACCGATCTCTACCTGTGCGACTTCTCGGTGTTCCAGTCCATTCTCGATCACTGGGCCATCGGCCAGGTGTTCCCGGTGATGCCGTTGGACCGGCTCGACGAGGAGCCTGTGCGACGCGGCCAGATCGTTGATCTCACCTGTGATTCCGACGGCAAGATCGCCCAGTACGTGAGCAGCCACGCCAACAAGGCCTGGCTGCCGCTGCACGATTACCGCCCGGGCGAGCCCTACTACCTGGGCATCTTCCTGGTGGGGGCCTATCAGGAGATTCTGGGCGATGCGCACAATCTGCTGGGCCGGGTGGGCGAGGCCCACGTCTATGCCAGTGCCGACGAGCCGGGCAATTTCTGGATCGAGGAAACCATCAAGGGCATCAGCATCAAGGACATGCTCTCGACTGTGCAGTACTTCCCCAGCGACCTCGATCGCCGCATGACGGAGCTGATCCGGCGCAAGATCGAGGCCGGCGTGGTGAAGCCGGCCGAGGGCATGCGCATTCTCAACAACTACACCAAGCGGCTGGACGACAGCACTTACTGCGATACCGACAGCGTGCGGGCGCCCCAGGGCTGAGTGCCCAGGCGTTCGCCCAGCCAGGCGTCCACACTCAGGCGTCCGGCGCCGGAGACCAGCAGGGACACCGACGCGGCCAGCAGCGTCAGGGCGAATTCATAGCCGTTGTTGCTCATGAACAGGCCGTTGCTCAGGTGGGCCGTCACGATGGCCACGACCATGGTCACGGCCAGCATGAGGGCGGCCGGCCGGGTCAGCAGGCCGGCGATCAGCAGCAGCCCGCCGAAGAACTCCGCAGCACCCGCCGCGCCGGCCATCCACACGCCCGGGGTGAGACCGATGGATTCCATGTATTGCCCGGTGCCTTCCAGGCCGTAGCCGCCGAAGGCGCCAAACAGCTTCTGCGCGCCGTGGGCGATGAAGATGACGCCCACGGGCAGGCGCAGGGCGAGGGGAGACCAGCTGTCGCCGGCGCTGATGAGGGGCTTGAGGGCTTGTGCGTTCATGGGCTTCTCCTGAATGCTTGTGTTGGTGATTTCGAATCTGCTGAAGGGGTTCAGCAGCCTTGATGCCTAATGTAGAGCCCGAATTGCCGCCTTGATAGCGGAGCTTTTTGACGTGATACTTCAATTAATTTGAATTGCGACGCGTCAAGGAGTTCCATGCACCCCGCCATCACGCTCGACGCCCTGCGCGTGCTCGATGCCATCGAGCGGCGCGGCAGTTTCCAGGCCGCCGCCGAGGCCCTGTTCCGCGTGCCGTCCGCCCTCACCTACACCGTGCAGAAACTGGAGTCCGAGCTGGGCGTCAGCCTGTTCGACCGCAGTCGGCAGCGCGCTCAGCTCACGGCCGCCGGGCGACTGCTGCTCGAGCGCGGCCGCCTGCTGCTGCAGGATGCGGCCGATCTGGAAGAGGCGGTGAAGCAACTGGAGTCGGGCTGGGAGCTGACGCTGCGCATCGCCCGCGACACCGTGCTGCCCCTGGAGCGCCTGCTGCAGAACGTGCAGGCCTTTCAGCAGCTGGGCAAGGCGGTGACGGTGCAGATCACCGAGGAAGTGCTGGGTGGCGCCTGGGATGCGCTGGTGGCGGGGCGCTGCGATCTCACGCTGGGCGCCTCGGGCGAGGTGCCCAAGGGGCTGTACGAATATCGCTTGCTGGGTGAGGTGGCCTTCGTGTTCGCCGTGGCGCCGGGGCATCCGCTGACGCGACATGTCGGGCCCGTCGATGCCACGGCCATCGCCGACTATCCCACCGTGATCGCCGCCGATACCTCCATCACCAGCCCCGGTCGCATGTCGGGCCTGCATCCCAGTCGGCAGAGCGTGCGGGTGACCAACATGGCCGCCAAGATCGAAGCCCAGCGCCTGGGGGTGGGTGTGGGCTTCGTGCCTCGGCATCTGGTGGCCGACCTGCTGGCGCGGGGCGAGCTGGTGGCGCTGCCCTGCACGGTGCCGCGCCCGCCGCTGCCGCTCTACATGGCCTGGCGCAAGCACCAGGAAGGTCACGCCCTGCGCTGGTTCGTCGACGCCTGCGCGCGCACCGCCTGGCTGGAATAGCGCCAGGGCTTCGCGCCCTCTCATTCGTTCAGCGTGTAGATGTGGTCGAAGCGCTGGTTCGCGATCATGTCCTGATTGTCTCGCCCATAGCCCACGTAGAGCCTGGCCTTGCCCACCGCACTGGTGTTCACCCCGCTGAGCAGGGTCAGGCGGTGGGTGGCGCCCAGCGTGCCCCGGTAGAACGCCGGAAACCCGGTCGAGGCCGGGTTCGCCACGGCCACCCAGTCGCTGCCATTGTTGAAATACACCGTGTTGCCGATCTCGGCCGCCACATAGATCTCGCCCGTCGCTCCTGTGTCATTGCTCGCCACCACCACGTCGCAGCGCAGCTCCGGCACCGCCGCGCTGCCGGTGTTGGTGGCCGTGACCGAGAAGTTGCGGAAGATGGCTTCGGAGGGCAGGCCCGACAGGCCGATGGCCAGCTCCGCCTGCACGCTGCCGTCGCTGCGTTCGGCCAGCAGCAGCTCCAGCGGCGTGCTCGCGCTGCGGTAGATGCTGTCGTTGCTGTTGCGGGTGTTGCGCGTGCCCCGGCTGCTGTAGGGCGTGCGGGTGTAGAGGCTGTCGGTGAAGGTGTCGCTGAAGAACAGCTGCGAGACGAAGTTGTAGGTGGTGTTGCCCGCCGCGCTGTAGAGCCGGGCGCGCAAGTGAATATGCGTGGCGCGGCCGCTGTACCAGCCCGGATAGATCGTCTTGAAGCTGACCCGCCCGCTGGCGTCCGTCACCTGATAACCGCGCAGGAAGGTCTGCCCGACCGTATTCGACTGGCCATTGCCGCTGGCGTCGGAGTATTCCCCCGCCGCGTCGCAGTGCCAGATATCCACCTGCACGCCCTTGGCCGGATTGCTGCCACAGGCCTGGCCGTTGCTGTCGTAGAACTGCAGATCCAGCGTCATGGGCGTGGCATTGAGCACCGAGCTGCGCGTGGTGTTGGTGGTGATGTCGGCGCGGTTGAGCTTCTCGTCCACCCAGTAAGGCCCTTCCGTCATCTGCGAGGCCAGCGTGCAACCCAGCTCGGCGGCCTGCGCGCGCGGCAGAGGCAGCGCCCAGGCCAGGGGCAGCAGGCCGAGCACCTTCAGGTGCTGGCGGCGGGAGAGGGTGGGGGCTGTGCGTGCGGCGTTGCTGAGAGGGAGTGTCTGGCTGGCGTGCGGGGGCTTGGTGAACATGCGGGCTCCTGAGCGGTTGAATGCCCCGCGATTGACGGGGCGTGTTGCTCAGAACGGCTGCGGGGTCGGGTGGTTTACCGGGGCAGGGACTGACCGCCATCGGGCTGGCCTGGCACAGGCGGCAGATCGGGCGCAGGCGGCGCCGCGGACCTAGAGCGTGGATCTAGGGCGCGGGTGTGGCGCTCGGTGCCGGGTCGTCCCGATTGAACAGGCCGCGCAGCCCGCTGCCCAGCGACTGCACCGCGCCGCCCACCGCATCGCCCACCGCACTCGCCCCGTCGCGCAATTGCTGCCCCGTGCTGTCCAGCACCGTGCGCATGTCGGGAATGCCCGCCGTGAGGATGGCGTTGCTCAGTGCCGCCAGGATATCGCGTGCCGCTTCAGGCACCGTGGCGGCTTCCTGTTCCTGACCGATGTCCTGCAGGCGCAGGTCGGGCAGCGGAATGGGCGCCCGCGCCAGCTGGGTGTAGAGCGTGACCTGTGGGTCGTGAATCAGCAGCTCGCGAATGATCACGCGCTTGCCCGGCGTGGCGTCCGGCGAGGCCTCCACCACCGGCGCCGCGGTGGCGCTGGGCAGATTGTCGAGCAAGGCGCGGATATTGTCGGTGACTACGCGGGTTTCGTAATTCACGCGGGCATCGGTGACCTCGATGCGGGTGATCTCGATGACGTCGCTCAGCAAGGAGGGCAGGGACACCGCGAAGTCGAGCGAGCCCAGCGCGATGGCGTAGGGCGCCTCGTAGCCTTCGACGTTGGCGATGCTCAGGCCCTGGAGGGA
>CAYQBR010000047.1:0-7815 GCA_964415735.1 uncultured Klebsiella sp.
TCTCCAGCGCCTTCCTGTTCGGCAACACCAACAGTCTGTTCCACACCTTCATCAATTTCGGCGTGGAGGTCAGTTTCGTCGACGCCACGGACAGCGCGGCGGTGCGCGCTGCCTTGCGGCCCAACACTCGTATTGTCTTCGTCGAGACCATTGCCAATCCGGTCACACAGATTGCGGATCTCGAGGGCATCGGGGCCCTGTGCCGCGAACACGGGCTGATCTTCGTCGTGGACAACACCATCACCACCCCGTGCCTGTTCAACCCGCGCCAGGTGGGTGCCAGTTTCATCATCAACTCGCTCTCCAAATCCTTCGGCGGCCACGGCGATGCACTCGGGGGCGCGGTGACGGACACAGGGCTCTACGACTGGAAGGATTACCCGCATCTATACGACGGCTACAAGACCGGCCCCTCCACCACCTGGGGCATGACCCAGCTGAAGAAGAAAGGCCTGCGGGATTTCGGCGCCACGCTGTCGCCCGAGGCGGCACACACGCTGGCACTGGGTTCAGAGACCCTGTCGCTGCGCGTCGAACGTGCCTGCAGCAATGCCCTGGCGCTGGCGCAGTTCTTCGCGGCCCATCCGCGCGTGCGCAAGGTCAATTACCCGGGCCTGCCGAGTCATCCTCAACACGCTCGGGCGGCGAGGCTGTTCCGTCACTTCGGGGCACTGATGAGCATCGAGCTGATCGACGAGATCGACTGCTTCGATTTCCTCAATCGCCTGCAGTACGTGGTGTCGTCCAGCAACCTGGGCGATACCCGCACGCTCGCGATTCCCGTCGCTCACACCATCTTCTTCGAGATGGGCGCCGCGCGCCGCGCCTCGATGGGCATTCCGGATTCCATGATCCGCCTGGCGGTGGGCATCGAGAACATCGACGACCTGTTGGCCGACTTCAGCCAGGCACTGGCCTGAGACATTGCGGAGGTTGCCGATGATCACACTGTGTCACATCGACGAGATCGAGGAAGGCCGCTCCAAGGGCTTCGAGGTGCTGAACAAGTATCTCTTCGCCGTGAAGAAGGACGGCCGCATGCATCTTTACTACAACTACTGCCCACACCTCGGCACGCCGCTGGAGTGGCAGGAAGACCAGTTTCTCGACAGCGATGGCGCGCTGATCCAGTGTTCCACCCACGGCGCGCTGTTCCTGATCGAGAACGGTCAGTGCATATTGGGCCCCTGCAAGGGCAAGCGGCTGAAGGCCATTCCGTTCGTGCTGGGCAATGGTTTCATGATGGTGGAGGAAGGGGACGTCAGCACTCTGGGACGCCTCTGAGTCACACCGTTTGCAAGTCGACAGGAATGCTGTGCTGCAAGTGCATGCCCTGCACATCGATGGCCGAACGCCAGGCCATCACCTCCACCCCTCCCGCCACTGCCTGCCGCAGTGTGTCCGCATAAAGCGGATCGATGTGCGCCGCCGGGCGCACGCACGCAATGCCGGTGTGCTGCACACAGAAGAACAACACCGCACGCTGCCCCTGCTCACGCAATGCCAGCAGTTCCCGCAGGTGCCGGGTGCCCCGCGTGGTGACGGCATCGGGAAATGCGCCGCTGCCATCCGCCAGTGCCAGGGTCACACTCTTCACCTCCACATGGCAGTGTTCGTCGGGCCGCAGGGCATGTCCGCTCAGGACAAAATCGAGGCGACTGCCCTCCCCGCCGATCACCACCTCGCGACGCAGCTCGGAGTAGCCCGCCAGCGCGGCGATATGTCCCGCCCGCAGCGCCTCCTCCACCAGGGCATTCGCCCGCGCCGTGTTGATGCAGGCCAGGTGACGACCTGCTGTCTCGACGAGTTCCCAGGTGCCCGGATACTTGCGGGCGGGATTGTTCGACAGCGAATAACACACTCGACTGCCGGACTCGGCACAGCCCAGCATGGCGCCTGTGTTGGGACAGTGCAGGGTGATCTCGCCACCATCAGGCAGGCGGACATCGGCCAGGAATCGCTTGTAACGCCGAAGCAGGATGGCCTCGGCCAGCGGCGGCGAGAACTTCATGCGCGGAATGCGCCACGCTCGACCGCGGCACGCAATCGCCGTGCGGCTTCTTCCAGCTGGCTCATGCCGGTGGTGAAGGCGAAGCGGACATGCCGTCGACTTTCGAACTCACCGAAGTCGGTGCCCGGGGTGGTCGCGACGCCGAAGTCCTCCAGCAGAGTGCGACAGAACTGTTCGCTGTCATCGCTGAACGCCTCGATGCCCGCATAGACGTAGAAAGCCCCCTGCGAGTCCACAGGCACACGAAAGCCCAGGTCGCGCAGCACGCGGGTGAGAAAGTCGCGGCGTGCGGCGAATTCCCGGCGACGGGCCTCGAAGATTTCCTGCGTGTCGGCGTCGAAGGCGCGCAGAGCGGCGTACTGCGCCACCGAGGAGGCGGCGATGAACAGGTTCTGCGCCAGGATATTGCTGACCCCGACGAGTGACTCGGGCACCACGAACCAGCCGAGCCGCCAGCCAGTCATGCCGAAATACTTCGAGAAACTGTTCACCACCAGAACATCGTCGCCCAGTTGCAGAGCGCTCGGAAGGCCGCCGACATAGTCCAGGCCGTGGTAGATCTCATCCACCAGCAAGTGACAGCCGCGGCTCGTGCACCAGTCGTGAATGCTCTGCAGCGCCGGCAGATCGAGCACCGTGCCCGTGGGGTTCGACGGTGAGGCCAGCCACACACTGCGGCACTGCGCCGTGGCGTGCCGGGTCAGCAAGTCGGGGGTGAGCTGATAATTCTCCCGGGCCGTGACCGGCACCAGAATCGCCTCGGCGCCCGCCAGGCGCACATAGTTGCGATTGCAGGGATAGCCCGGATCCGTCATCAGCACGGCATCGCCCGGATTGAGCAGCATCTGGGCCAGCAGGTTCAAGGCTCCGCTCGCGCCGGGCGTGACAAAGATGCGGTGTGCGGGGATATCGAGGCCATGACGTGCGCGGTAATGCCCGGCAATTGCCTCACGCAGCTGTGGCAGACCGGCTGCCGGCGTATACGCCGTGTGACCACTGGCGAGCGCTGCACGGCCTGCCTCCACGATGGGCGCGGCGGTGACGAAGTCCGGTTCGCCGACTTCCAGATGGATGATGCTGCGCCCCTGACTCTCCAGCGCCTTGGCACGCTCCAGAACGGTCATCACACGAAAGGGATTGATACCCTGCAAGCGCTCAGCGGCTTGCAAAGGGGCGGGGCGGCGGGAATCTGGCACGTCAACTCCTGTGTACTATGCTTGCAGGGCAGCCTGTGTTTCGAGGCCGGCATTATAGGCACAGGCGCTCGAGCGGGCGAAACACGGCCTTGCAGCACCGCTGTGGCAGACCCCGGCAGCGGCAGTCTTGGCGGTGGCGCCGCCAGAATTAATCTGGTAGCTTACCGGCCTTTCTGATGCCCTTGACATGCGAGTGTCCACGTCATGTGACGTCTGCTCGTGAGCGTTAAATCTGGACAAGCCCCCTCTGGGGCGAAGAGGCGTAGCGAACCATGTCTGACAAAAAAGCCCCTGCTTCCGCACCGGTTCTGAAGAACTTCACCCCCTACAAGGAAAAGAAAGGGGAGGAGTACATGAACGACAACCAGAAGGAGCACTTCAAGGCCATCCTCAACAGCTGGCGCAACCAGCTGATGGAAGAAGTGGACCGCACCGTGCATCACATGCAGGACGAAGCGGCGAACTACCCTGACCCGGCCGACCGCGCCACGCAGGAAGAGGAGTTCAGCCTGGAACTGCGTACCCGCGATCGCGAACGCAAGCTGATCAAGAAGATCGACGCCACGCTGGAAAAGATTGCCCAGGACGATTACGGCTACTGTGAAGCCTGTGGCATCGAGATCGGCATCCGTCGCCTGGAAGCCCGCCCCACCGCCAACAAGTGCATTGATTGCAAGACACTCGACGAGATCAAGGAAAAGCAGTGGGGCGCCTGAGGCTCCCACACGACGCTGACCCCTCGCCTGCACCATGAGCAAAAACACCGACAGCATCGGTCGCTTTGCCCCCTCTCCCAGCGGCCCGCTGCATTTCGGGTCGCTGGTCGCCGCCACCGCCAGTTATCTCGACGCCCGCCACCGGCAGGGCCGCTGGCTGCTGCGCATGGAAGACCTCGATCCCGCCCGGGAGCCGCCCGAAGCCGCCGATCAGATCCTGCGCGCCCTGGAACGCCACGGCCTGCACTGGGACGGGCCCGTGCTCTATCAGAGCGACCGCCTGGACGCCTATGCCGAGGCGCTCGCTGAATTGCGGCGTCAGGGGCGCCTGTTCGCCTGTCGCTGTTCGCGCCAGCAGATTCAGGCCGAAGGCGGCGTTTACGACGGCCGTTGCCGCACCCTGGGCCTGCCGGACGCGGGCAATGCCATTCGCGTTCGCATCGATGATGTGCTCGTGAACTTCACCGACGCCATTCAGGGCCCTCAGTCGCAGCGCCTGCTGCAGGAGTGCGGCGATGTCATCCTGCGCCGCAAGGATGGACTGTTCGCCTACCAGCTGGCCGTGGTGGTCGACGACGCCTGGCAAGGCGTCACGGACATCGTGCGAGGCTCGGACCTGCTCGACTCCACGGCCCGTCAGATCTTCCTGCAGAGCTTGCTCGGACTGCCGACACCGCGCTATGCCCACGTGCCCGTCGCCGTGAACGAACTGGGCCAGAAACTCAGCAAGCAGCACTTTGCACAGGCCCTGGCGCTGGACCACTGCGGCGCGACCCTGCTGCAGGCGCTGCAATTTCTGGGACAGCAACCCGAGCCTGCACTGAAGGGCGCCGGGGTGAGTGAAATCCTGGCCTGGGCCGTCCCTCACTGGGATATACAGGCTGTCCCCAAGTTGGCTAATATCCGGCTCGACAGTCACCCCTGACGCCGATGATCACCCAGGATTCCCCGTGTACATCTCCCGTTCCATCCTGCTGCTGCTGATGTTCAGCTATCTGCTGTTCCTGACCAGTGTCGACTGGGTCAGCCAGCCCCAGGGAGCCTGGTATCGTCCTTTCATTGTCGGCCTGCTGGTTATTCTGATTGCGGCGCTGTGTCACAGGGAACAGAACTCCGATGACCTTTGAACTGAGCAGCCTGTTCATCCTTGGCCTCGCCTACATGGCGATGCTGTTCGTGATCGCGCTCGCGACCGACCGCGGCTGGATTCCGCCGCGCATCGTGCGTCATCCGGTGGTCTATGTGCTGGCGCTGGGGGTGTTCGCCAGCGTCTGGTCCTATTACGCGGCCACAGCGAACGCCTTTCGCGATGGCTTCGGGTATCTGGCGCCGTTCATCGGCATCTCCCTGGCTTTCCTGTTCTCGCCGTTGATGCTGCGCCCGATCCTGGAGATCACCAAGAGCTACCAGCTGAGTTCGCTGGCCGATCTGCTGGCATTTCGCTATCGCAGCCCGGTGGCCGGCACGATCACCACACTCGTCCTGCTGATGGGCGTGATCCCCCTGTTGTCTCTGCAGATCCAGGCGGTGGCGAACAGCGTGGCGTTGCTGGCACCGGAAACCTCGCAGACCACCCTGGCGATCGTGTTCTGCTCACTGATCACGCTGTTCGCCATCTTCTTCGGGACCGGCCGTGGCGCGGGCCGCGAGAAGCACGAAGGCCTGGTGATGGCCATCGCCTTCGACTCGGTGGTGAAACTGCTGGCACTGCTGACGCTCGGACTGTTCGCGATCTACCAGGGCTTCGGTGGCTTTGCCGGCGTGGACGCCTGGCTGCAGACCCAGCCGGAACTGCTGGCCAGCATCAAGGAGCCGGATGCCCCGGGCTCCTTCCATGTGACGGCCCTGCTGTTCTTCACGGCCGCCGTGGCCAGTCCGCACATGTTCTACATGATCTTCAACGAGAACAACGACCCGAAGGCCCTGACCCTGGCCAGCTGGGCCCTGCCCTTGTACTTCCTGCTGCTGAGCGCCCCTGTGCTGCCGATCCTGTGGGCAGGACTCAAGATCGGTTCCACCGCGCCACTGGAGTTCTATCCGGTCAGCCTGGGCGTGGACTACGGCTCCGAGCTGATGACACTGATCGGCTTCCTGGGCGGGCTCTCCGCCGCCAGCGGCCTGATCATCGTGATCACCCTGGCCTTGTCCAACATGTGCCTCAATCACCTGATCCTGCCCGTGTATCAACCCTCGGCCCGCAATGACATCTATCGCTGGCTGCTTTGGAAACGCCGCGCTCTGATCACTGCGCTGATCTGGATCGGTTTCATCTTCTATTACCTGCCGGACGACAAGCTGAGCGTGCGGGCGATCGGCAATGTCTCCTACATCGCCAGCCTGCAGTTCCTGCCCAGCATCATCGCGCTGCTGTACTGGCCCCGAGGCAACAAGAAAGGCTTCCTGGCGGGCCTGGGCGTGGGCGTCCTGATCTGGTTCGCCTTCCTGATGCTGCCGGTGCTGACAGGCACCAACCTGCTCGCCTTCAGTGATGTCAACACGCGCGAGATCGTGGCCGGCTCACTGGTGACCAACGTCATCCTGTTTGTCGCGATCTCGCTGTGGACGCGCACCTCTGCCGAAGAGCGCGCCTCGGCGGACATCTGCGCGCTCGACACCATCCGGCGCCGCAATCGCACGGGCCTGGTGGCACGTTCTCCCGAGGAATTCATCGAGAAGCTCACCAAACCGCTGGGGGAGCGCACCGCCACACGTGAGGTGCTGCAAGCGCTGCGCGATCTCAAGATCGACAAACAGGAGAAGCGCCCCTATGCGCTGCGCCTGCTGCGCGGTCGCCTGGAGGCCAACCTCTCGGGCCTGCTGGGACCGTCGATCGCCCACGACCTCATCGACCGCTTCCTGCCCTACACCATCGAGTCAGAAACCGGCGCCACCGATGTGGACGTGATCGAAAGCCGCATCGAAGCCTATCGCAGCAATCTGTCGGGCATGGCGGAAGACCTGGACAATCTGCGACGCTATCACCGGCAGGTGCTGCTCGAGCTGCCGCTGGGCGTGTGCTCCCTCGGCGAGCAGAACCAGATCGTGATGTGGAACAATGCCATGGCCAAGCTGACTGGAATATCCAGTCAGGAAGTGGTTGGCGCTCAACTCAAGGATATCGAGGACCCTTGGGGCTCTCTCATTGCCGACTTCACATCGGCCGAGGCTGCCCACGCCCACAAGCGCGTGGTGCAGGTCAAGAACAAGCGCCGCTTCATCAGCCTGCACAAGGCCGTCATCGAGAAGTCCGCCGCGCACAAGATCAAGCAGGACGGTGTCGTGATCCTGCTGGAGGATCTGACCGAAACCGAGCTGCTGGAAGAGGAGCTCACACACAGCGAACGCCTGGCCTCGATCGGCCGCCTGGCAGCCGGGGTCGCCCACGAGATCGGCAATCCGATCACCGGTATCGCCTGCCTGGCGCAAAACATTCGCGACGAAACCAGCAACGATGAACTGCGCAACATGGCTCGACAGATCATCGAACAGACGGACCGCACCTCGCGTATCGTGCAGTCGCTCGTGAACTTCGCGCACAGCGGCAGCAACAAGGCGGATCACACCAGCGAGGTGGTCTCCATCGAGGAATGCGTCAACGAAGCCATCGCCCTGATTTCACTGGACAAGCGCCGCAAGGACATCCATTACCGAATCGCCTGCAAACCAGGCCTGAAGATGCTGGGAGACTCCCAGCGCCTGCTCCAGGTACTGGTGAATCTCATCAACAACGCCCATGATGCCAGCCCGGCCGGCAGCACGATCACCATCAGCTCGAAGCTGGTGTCCGGGTCCGTCCAGCTGTCCGTCACCGACGAGGGCACCGGCATTCCCGAGTCCATCAGGGACCGGATTTTTGACCCGTTCTTCACCACGAAAGAGCCGGGAGAAGGCA
>CAYQBR010000048.1:0-7688 GCA_964415735.1 uncultured Klebsiella sp.
ACAAAGGCAAACACCCACCTCTATTACTTAATCTCTACTTTTTAAAGAACTTTTCCCTCAGCCTTCGTGACTGGGAGGCCGCGTATAATACGCGGGAATCTAATTAATGCAAGCAACTTTTAAAAAATCTGAAATTTAATTTTCGTTGCCTGCCATCCATGAGCGCATCAATCTTCAGCTCAAGGGCGCGCATTATGCCACAGAGACCTTACGAGACAAGCGTTATTTTCTTCACATCGACAAGCGAGCTTCCGAAGGGGAACCAGCACAATTCTCAGGCCGAAAGATAAAGCAGATGGAAAGTCTTCTTGCCCCGCCTCAGCAATGCGTACCGACCGAAAAGAACGTTCTGCTGTCGAATTTCGAACTCTTCTGATTTCAGAGTTTGGCCGTTCATGTTGATGGACCCAGAGGCTATTAGTTCACGCGCCACTCTGTTGGAAGCAGCCAAGCCTGTAACCACCAGTGCATTGACTATGGAGATTGAACCTTCGCGAATCTCCGTCGACGGCACGCCGTCGAGGCGCAACTGTTCGAAGTCACCCAGACCAAGTCTCTCGACATTGCCGGAAAACAAAGCCTCACTGATACGCTCCGCGGCCTCCCTCCCAGCATCACCATGAACCAACCGAGTAACTTCTCGAGCCAGAATCCGCTGTGCATCTGGCTTACCTTGTGCAGACCTGTCTGCAACTTCTATAGCGTCGATCTCGGAGACAGGTAGAAATGTGAAGAATTTCAGGAATCGATATACATCCGCATCGGCAGCATTCAGCCAGAATTGATAGAAGGCATACGGAGATGTCTTCTCAGCATTCAACCAGACCGTTCCGGTTTCTGTTTTCCCGAACTTCTGCCCATCCGCCTTGGTAACCAATGGAATTGTGAGACCGTAGACCTGAGCCTTGTGCAAACGACGTGTCAGGTCAATTCCGCCCGTTATATTGCCCCACTGATCACTGCCCCCTATCTGCAGAATGCAACCATAGCGTTTGTACAGCTCAGAGAAATCAAAGGACTGCAGAATCATGTAGGTAAACTCAGTAAAAGAGATACCTGCCCCGTCCCGCTCTAGCCTCTGCTTGACTGAGTCTTTTTGAATCATCGAGTTGACCGAGAAATGCTTACCGATCGTACGCAGAAACTCGAGCACATTCACGTCACGCACCCAGTCCAGGTTATTCACGACAATTGCTCCTGACGCCCCTGAATCGAAATCGACATACTGGGAGACCTGAGACCTGATCCGACTCACCCAATGCTCAACGACATCACTGGAGTTCAGTTGGCGCTCAGATGCCTTGAAACTTGGATCCCCAATCAACCCCGTGGCACCGCCCACAAGCGCGATAGGCCTGTGTCCGGCCAACTGAAACCGACGCAATGCAAGCAGCGGCACAAGATTACCGATGTGCAGACTTTCTGCAGTCGGATCGAAACCCGCATACAGCGTTCTGGACGCACCCAATACGCTCGTCAATTCATCGCCGGAGCTCAGTTGTGCCACCAAGCCTCGACTTTCGAGATCGCGAATAATGTCAAATGCAGTGGACGTCACATCGACTCTCCATTAATACATTGCGAAAAGGACACGCCCAACAATGACCTTATGATGGGCCGGCAAGCTTATTCGTTGCACCGACTCCGGACCATTGCCTGACAGGTGAAAAGGCGTCGGATTTTACACTAGTAAATGGAATATGACTTGACCTGCATTGGAAAACTCATAAGAATCCATCGCTCACGAGCCCCTTTTGCACCGCGGGCCACAATTCAGAACATATTCAGAACACCACGATTTCAATGGGCTTTTTCTCTTCAGCCAAGTGCTTTCTTTGCACGCACTATCCCCGCAGGCATCTGGAACTCGCCAGCTACTTGAGCGTTGCGCTGGTGCTGACACTTTTCTTCGCACCCGAAGAGTCCGCGCATGGTGCCAGGGCCAGTTCGCCAATCCAGGTGGGGCCAAGCGCTCTCTCAAGGGCCTTGGCGGGAGCCAGCACCAATTCGCCCCTGCGCGACGAGGTGGTCAATCCAGACAATAACAGCGAGCAGGTCGAGGCAGTCTGGACGAGCTTCGAAGTGCAGGCTGGAGATAATCTCTCCGAGATTTTCGGAAGGGTAGGCCTCAGCGCCCAGCATATGTACAAGGTGCTTAACAGCAGCGAGGAAGCCAAGGTTCTCGACAGGCTTTACCCTGGCTACGAGCTGAGTTTTCACATCCCTGCCCCTGGCGAGCTCGCCCAGCTGCGTGTGCTGAAGTCACCGCTGGAAGGGTACCTGTTTACTCGCAATGAAGACGGCTATGGCGTCGACTCCATCCAGCTTTCGGCGGACATAGTGCCCGTGGTCAAGGATGGCGTCATCAACGACAGCTTGTTCATGGCCGGGCAGCGCGCCGACATTCCAGCGTCCTCCATCATGGAAATGGCCGATATTTTCGGCGGCGAGATCGACTTCATTCTGGACACTCGGGCTGGCGATTCCTTCAGCATCGTGTACGAAGAGAAGTACCTGAAGAATGAATTCATCGGCCACGGCGAGATTCTTGCGGCTCGCTTCATCAACCAGGGTGAGGAATTCGTCGCAGTCCGCTACACCAACGAGGCCGGTGAGACGGGCTACTACAACCCGGAAGGCGAAAGCATGCAGAAGGCCTTCCTCCGGACCCCCCTGGACGTGTTCCGCATCAGCTCCAACTTCAGCCTGACTCGCAAACATCCTATCCTGAACACCATTCGCGCCCATCGCGGCACCGACTACGCGGCACCCCGCGGCACACCTGTGCGTGCGACCAGTGACGGCACCGTGACCTGGGCAGCAAGAAGCGGCTCCTTCGGCAAGCTCATCGTTCTTCAGCATGGCGGCAGCTTCGAGACCAAGTACGCGCACCTGAACGACTACGCGCAAGGCATCAAGAAAGGTGCTCGTGTGAAGCAGGGGCAGGTGATCGGCTACGTCGGCACAACAGGCGGCTCCACGGGCCCGCACCTGCATTACGAGTTCCTGGTGAACGGGGTTCACAAGGATCCGAGAACCATCGTCGACCAATTGCCTCAGGCGATCGCCCTGTCCCCAGAAGAGTTGCCTCGCTTCAAGGCACAGACACAGGACATCCTCGCCCGACTGCAGAACGCCAAAGCTGACACCCGGATGCTGTCCATGCAGACCGACTCAGCCAACACCCCGCAGATCCGCTGACCTCTCGCCGGCGCCTGCGCTTTTCCCTGTCTTCTTCCGGCTGCGAGGCTCGCCCAATGTCCATGCATGAGTACTTCATTGGTTTGCTTTCCGGCACAAGCGTCGACGGAATCGACGCAGTGGTCGTCGACTTCGCTGCCACTCCTCCCAGACTGGTTGCCACCCACAGCGAGCCGATCCCCGACGACTTGCGAGCACACATTCTCGAGCTGTGCTCAGGGCAACCGGTGAGCCTGGTGACTCTGGGGGAGACGGATGTCGCGCTCGGCCGCCTTTTCGCGCAAGCGGCCAATTCCCTCCTGAGCAAGGCTGCGATTCCCGCTCGTGATGTGCTGGCGATTGGCAGCCACGGCCAGACAGTCATGCATCACCCCCACGGAGCATGCCCCTTCACATTGCAGATCGGCGATCCGAACACCATTGCCTGGCTGACCGGCATCAGCACCGTCGCTGACTTCCGCCGCAAGGACATGGCCGCCGGCGGCCAAGGCGCACCGCTCGCGCCATTGTTCCATCAGGACTTTTTCGGTCGCCAAGGCCCGGATCGGGCAGTTCTGAACATCGGTGGCATCGCCAATATCACGCTGCTGGCATCATCGCGACGCCAGAGGACGCTCGGGTTCGACACCGGCCCCGGCAATGTTCTGATGGATTCGTGGATCAAGGCCACGCGCGGCCTGGCGTACGATCATGACGGACAATGGGCCACGACCGGTCGGATCAACCAGACCTTGCTTGATGTCCTCATGAGCGAGCCCTACCTGCAGCGTCCTGCGCCCAAGAGCACAGGACGGGAGCTCTTCAATCTCGATTGGCTGAGATCACACCTGCAGAACTTGCCCACGATGACGGAAGAGGATGTGCAGGCCACCCTGCTGGCTTTCACCGCTCGCAGCATCGCGCAAAGTGTGGACTGGAAATCCAACGGTGTGGAGGAAGTGATTGTCTGCGGAGGCGGTGCTCACAACGGCGCGCTCATGGCCGCTCTGCAAGGCTGCATGCCAGAGACACGGGTACTCTCCAGCGCCGCTGCCGGGCTGGCCCCAGACTGGGTCGAAGGCGTGGCGTTCGCCTGGATGGCCCGCAAGGCGTGGCTGGGAGAGGCAATCGCCACCGGCTCAGTGACGGGGGCGACGGGGGCCTGCATTCTGGGTGGAATCTACGAGCACGAGACGCAGGACGCGCTCACTTTACACTGAGAAAGACGAGCCACAACCGCAAGTTGTGGCTGCCAGCGGGTTGTTGACCACGAACTTCGCACCTTGCAGACCTTCCACATAGTCCACGCGCGCGCCGGCCAGGTATTGATAGCTCAGAGGGTCCACCAGAAGCTCTGCTCCGTGGTTGCTGATCACCGAGTCGTCCTCGTTGACGGCCTCGTCAAAACTGAAGCCGTACTGAAAGCCCGAACAGCCGCCCCCCGTCACAAACACCCGCAGTTTCAACCGTGGATTGCCTTCCTCGGCGATCAAGGTCTTCACCTTGTTGGCGGCATTGGTGGTCATGGAAATGACGACCGGATCATGAGTTTGAACAGCAGACATGGGCACACCTTGGCATGGAGGATGCGCGCGACTCGCGAGCAGGCGGGATTATGGAGAAGCCCGAGTAATTCAGTCAACTATTGATTGAGTGCCAGCGGCCGTCTCGAAAGCCAGGGTATTCGAACCCAGGCGCTTGGCTTCCTGCTGTGCACGGCCGATATGCAGCAGGCTGCCGTTGATCTCTGACCCCATCACCATTTCGATCAGATTGTAGAAGACATTGCCCATCACCACGCCCTTGGCGGCCAGTTCAAGCTGATGAGCGCAGTGCAGATCGCCCTCCACCAGCCCGTTGATGATCGCTGCAGGCACCCAGACTTCCCCTTCGATCACACCGCCGTCGGCAAGGCGCAGGATGGCACCGGATTCATCGTCGGCAAACACATTGCCACGAATGCGACCCTCGACGATCAGCTCTCCGGCGAAGCGGACGTCACCGATGATCTCCGTCTGGCGCGACACCAGCGTGTGCGCCGTTCCTGCCGGCTGGGCAGACTTGGCTGCTGATCCAAACATGTCAGATTTCCTCCACTGTCCAGCTGAAACGGCGCTCTGTCGTATAGGACGCGGGCTCACTGGATTGCGCGTGTATGAGCACCTCCTCCGGGATGAACCCGGGAGGCAGTTCGAACTCTCCTTCCAGCGCCTGGAAATAGCGGAACTCGAGGATATCCGATATCTCGGCGGGGACGTGTGGCAGTTGCGCAAGTTCGTAGCTCTGCGGCTCGCCGTTCTGCTGCCCGTGAACGGACACGCGGAAGCTGCCCCTGACCCTCTCATCCCCGGCACCGGCCACACGGACAAACGCACCATAACGATAGCTGCCCGGCGCGGAGGCCGGGGCAAGCCGCAGATTCTCGATGATCAGGCCAGGCTCGGCGGATTCCGGCGCCATGACCTGGCGATAGAAGGACACGTCCTGTTCCAGTTGCCGGATGCGGCCACGCAGCGAATTGATGGTGGTCTGCACTTCGGCTTCCGCGCGCTGATCGAGCAGGGTGTCCTGTCCGGACATGGCAAGCTGGGCACGCAGTTCTGCGACCTGCTCCTGGGCCTGCAGCAGGGCATCGCTGAGCAGCACGTTCTCGGCGCCGACCTCGATGTGCTCGCGCGACGCCCCGTAGTAACCCCAGTACAGCCCCCCGAGCGCAGCCAGCAGCACCGCGCATAGAAATCCGGCGATCAGGGCGACGGGAAGCCATGGCCGGTAAGGCACCACGACCATTCTGGTCTGCCTGCTTCCCTTGACTGCACCGGCCATGTCGAGTGCTCCCTCAGGGCAGCAAGGCGACCGTCTGCAGGCCCGCTGTCTCCTCCAGACCGAACATGATGTTCATGTTCTGGATGGCCTGGCCGGACGCGCCCTTGACCAGGTTGTCGATGACCGACATGACCACGACCATATTGTTGGCGGGCAAGTAGCAGACACCAATCTGGCACTGGTTCGCGCCGCGCACATTGCGCGTGGCCGGGTACTTGCCGGCGGGCAGCACGTCCACGAAGGGTTCGTTGCGGTAGCGATTCTCGAACACGGCCTGCAGGTCCACTCCCTGCATGCCCGGCTTGAGCGGTGCATAGAGCGTGGCATGAATGCCGCGAATCATGGGCGTCAAATGGGGAATGAAGGTCAACTTGACCGCCTCGCCCGCGTAGGCGTCCAAGCCCTGACTGATCTCGGGAAGATGGCGATGGCCGCTGACGCCGTAGGCGTGCAAGGACTCGGAGGCCTCGGACAGCAGACTGCCCACGGCGGCCTTGCGCCCTGCACCACTGACCCCGGACTTGGCGTCGGCAATCAGGTGCTGCGTATCGATCAGCCCCTGTTCCAGCAAGGGCAGGAAACCCAGCTGAATGGCGGTCGGGTAGCAGCCGGGCACGGCCAGCAATTGTGCGCTGGCGATGCTCGCGCGATTGACTTCCGGCAGGCCGTAGACTGCCTGCGCAAGATACTGCGGGCTCTCATGCGCCACGTTGTACCACTTCTCCCACAAGGCCTGGTTCTTCAGGCGGAAGTCGGCGGACAGATCGATGACACGCACACCGCGCTCGAGCAGTGTCGGCACGGTCTTCATGGCAACGGCATGAGGCGTGGCATAGAACACGACGTCGCAGGCAAACAGGGCGTCCGTATCCGGGGCGGAAAAACTCAGATCGACATGCCCGCGCAGATTCGGGAACAGGTCGGCGACCGGCGTGTCCTGCATCTCTCGCGACGTGATGACCTCGATGCGGACATCCTTGCGCGGCGCCAGCAGACGCAGCAACTCCACGCCCGTGTACCCTGTCGCGCCGACTATGCCTACCTTGATCATCCTGCCCTCCTGCCTGTCGAAAATGTGCTGACTTGAATGAAATATCCAGAATTGCTGCCCGAAGCGAGGCCGGCATGATACCGCCGATTGCAGGCTCGATCCATGTTGGCGGCTGTGCTAACGTACCGGCTCGATTTGCAAGGCCGCAGGCGGCCTGACAGCAGCGCGCCAAGAGCGCAGACAAGGGGGCAGTATGTTGTGGGTGAAGGCGTTTCATATTGTCGCGGTGGTGTGCTGGTTTGCCGCGATCTTCTATCTCCCGCGCCTCTTCGTGTACCACGCCATGGCCGAAGACCAGATCAGTCGTGATCGTTTCGTCATCATGGAGCGCAAGCTGCTCAATGGCATCGGCACGCCCTCGGCCATCGCCACGGTGGTGCTCGGCCTGTGGCTAATCAGCTTCAATGGCAGCTACTACATGAGCTCGGCCTGGATGCACGCCAAGCTGGGCCTGGTGCTCCTCTTGCTGGTCTACCACGGTTTCTGCTACCGATTCTTCTTCGACTTCCGTGCCGGGCGCAATCAGCGCAGCCACGTTTTTTTCCGCTATTTCAACGAGTTCCCGGTGCTGCTGCTGATCGCCATCGTGATTCTCGTGGTCGTCAGGCCGTTCTGATCCTCTGCCGGAGGT
>CAYQBR010000049.1:0-7681 GCA_964415735.1 uncultured Klebsiella sp.
GCGTGATCGTGGTGGCCACCATCGCCTTCGGCATGGGCATCGACAAGCCGGATGTCCGCTTCATCGTGCATCTGGACCTGCCCAAGAGTCTGGAGGCCTATTACCAGGAGACGGGCCGCGCCGGGCGCGACGGCGAGCCGGCCACGGCGTGGATGGTCTACGGCCTGCAGGACGTGATCATGCTGCGGCAGATGATGGACGCGTCCCAGGGCAGCGAGAGCTTCAAGCGCATCGAGCGCGCGCGGCTCGATGCCATGCTGGGGCTGTGCGAGATCAGCAGCTGCCGGCGTCAGGCGCTGCTGCACTACTTCGGCGAGCAGGCGCCTGACCACTGCGGCAACTGCGATGCCTGTCTCACGCCGGCTCCGACCTGGGATGGCACCGAGGCGGCCCGCAAGGCGCTTTCATGTGTCTACCGCACCGGCCAGCGTTTCGGGGTGAACTACCTGATCGATGTGCTGCTGGGCGCCGAGTCCGACAAGATCTACCAGAACGCGCATCAGCACCTTTCCACCTATGGCATTGGCCGGGAGCTGGCGGCGAATGCCTGGCGCTCGGTGTTTCGTCAGCTGGTGGCGCGCGGCTATCTGAATGTGGACCACACCAGCTATGGCGGCCTGCACCTGGCCGAGAAGGCGCGTGCCCTGCTCAAGGGCGAGGAGCGCATCGACCTGCGGGTGGACGTGCAGGAGGTGCTGGCCAAACCCCAGAAGAAGGCGCGCGCCACGGTGCAGGTGGGCGCTGCCGACCGCGCGCTGTGGGATGCACTGCGCGAATGCCGGCGGCAGCTGGCCGAGGAGAAGGACGTGCCGCCGTATGTCATCTTCCACGATGCGAGCCTGATGGACATGGTGCATTACCGGCCGCTGACCTCGCAGCAGTTTCTCGACATCAGCGGGGTGGGGCAGAGCAAGCTGGAGAAATACGGCGCCGCGTTCCTGCAGGTGATCCGCGAGCACGAGTCGGGCCACTGACCAGCCCCCCGGTGGGAGCCTGCTTGCAGGCGAACTCTGCCCATCGGGTGGCACTGGAACAGGCTCCGGGTCAGTCGCGGAACGGCAAGCCCGACGGCCGGGGCCGGGATCGGGCCGGGAGCGTTCGCCTGCAAGCAGGCTCCTGCAGTCGAACATGAGGTAGAATGCCCGCGCCACGCGTGTGGCTATTCGTTAACCATTTGCGCTGGATTTGCGATCCAGGCGGCAAGAGGACACTTCATGACTGCTATCGTTGTAGCGGCGCTCTACAAGTTCGTGCGCCTTCCAGACTTTGAATCCCTGCGTGCACCCCTGCACGATCTGATGACCGCCAACGAAGTCCGCGGCACCCTGCTGCTGGCCCTCGAAGGCATCAACGGCACCATCGCCGGCCCGCGCGAAGGCATTGACGCCGTGCTCGCCTGGCTGCGCAGCGACCCGCGTCTGCAGACGCTGGAAACCAAGGAGTCCCACGCCGACGAGAACCCCTTCTACCGCACCAAGGTCAAGCTCAAGAAGGAGATCGTGACCATGGGCGTGGAGGACATCGACCCGAACCAGATCGTCGGCACCTACGTGAAGCCGCAAGACTGGAACGCGCTGATCAGTGACCCGGACGTGTTGCTGGTGGACACCCGCAACGACTACGAGGTGCAGATCGGCACCTTCCGCAATGCCCTGAACCCGCAGACGACCTCGTTCCGCGAGTTTCCCGAGTTCGCTCGCGAGCATCTGGACCCGCAGAAGCACCGCAAGGTGGCCATGTTCTGCACCGGCGGCATCCGCTGCGAGAAGTCCACGGCCTTCATGAAGCAGCAGGGCTTCGCCGAGGTGTATCACCTGCAGGGCGGCATTCTGAAGTATCTGGAGGAAGTGCCTCAGGAGGAGTCCCTGTGGGAGGGAGAGTGCTTCGTGTTCGACAATCGCGTGACAGTGAATCATCAGCTGGAGAAGGGCCGCTACGATCAGTGCCACGCCTGCCGCATGCCGATCACCGAAGAGGAGAAGGCCTCGCCGTTTTATGTGCACGGCATCAGCTGCCCGCACTGCCACGACAGCCACGATGCCGATCAGCTGCGCCGCTTCGCCGAGCGCGAGCGGCAGATGCAGCTGGCGCGTGAGCGTGGCGAGCCGCACATCGGCGAGTCCATGGCGCAGACCATTGCCCGTCGGCGTCACGAGAAGCAGCTGGCCCGCGAGGCTCAGCGCCGGGTGAATGCCGGCGAGACGCCTAGCGCGTGAAGGTGTCGTCCGGCGCCGCCTCGACGAAGGCGAAGCGCGGGACGCGCGTGCCGTTCACCTCGACGCTTTCCTCGAACATGGCGCGCGGGCGTATCCACAGTCCGCGTTCGCCATACAGGGGGCGGTAGACCACGTGTTCCTCTTCGGTTTCACTGTGGCGGGCCACACCGTAGACCTGATAGAGCTTGTCCTTGTAGTGGCGGTAGATGCCGGGAGTGAGTGTCATGCTGGAGGTCTCCTTGCGGCGGGGTGCCGGCTGCGGGCGGCAGCTTAGCAGAATTTCCCATGCAGGCCTCCCGCGATCCCGGTAGCATTGCGGCAACGCGACGCCGCCAGCCCATGAGGGTCGGCGGTGCGGGCGCGTCCGACGCAAAAGGTTTCTGCCATGTCTGCCTGTCCGTCCCGTTCGTCCCTGTGGGGTGCCCTGCGCCCCGTGATTCTCGTGTTGCTCGGCATTGCGCTGGCTGCCTGTGCGGGCACCGCCGGCCCCAGCAAGCAGGAGCTGATCCTTGGCACCTGGTCGGGTGATTTCCAGGGTCAGAGCATCACGCTGGTCTATACCGAAACCGAAGTCTCCGTCGAAGCCTTCGGCATCAGCTTTCCCTATGTCTGGGTGGATGCCGACAGCATCCGGCTGGATGCCATGGGGCAGGAGATCACCAGCACGGTGGAGTTCCAGGGGCCTGATGTGATGGTGCAGCGCAGTCCGCAGGGCATGCAGACCCTGCAGCGCGTGCAGTAGAAGAGCCCTCTCAGGGCTCGTTGTCCGGGCGGCGCGACTCTTCCGGGTCGCGGCGCTCGCGCATGAAGCTCATGGCTTGCAGACGCTGTTCCGGCGTGATCTGCGCGAAGATCTCCACCGTCTGCTGCTGCGTGATCTCCAGGAAGCGCATGGAGACCTCGCGCAATTCATCGAAGGCCTCGTTGAGCGCCTCCACGTTCAGCGGCTCCTCGGCCAGCAGGGCGTTGACGCCTGCCTGTGCCCGGAACACCTCGCCCAGCAGCGGGCGACTGGCGGCGCGGTATTCGTCCATCTTCGGCTCCAGGCGTGCCAGCGTCGCGGCGTCCAGATCATCGAGGATCCAGGCCAGATTGGGCGGCAGCGGCCGACCGTCCGGGTCGATCAGGATGCGTGCGGTGATGCCGCCGAACACCAGCAGATTCAGGCTCAGCGAAACGATCAACACCCACTTCACCACGCACCGGCGATTGACGCTCATTCGGCGATCTCCGCGTAGTCATTCAAGGCGAGCAGGGCAAGCTCCTCTTCCCAGGCCACTTCCGGGCCGCTGATGCCGAAGCTGAAGAAATTGGCCATGTAGATGCCGCACACCAGGGGCAGGCAGGCCACCAGGGCCGGGCGCCAGATCCAGGCCAGCAGACGATCACCGCGCGGCAGCAGCCAGTCCATCGCCTGATCCAGCAGGCTGTCACTGGCCAGACTGGCGGCGCGGCGCAGCACGCGCTGCTCAAGGCCGGGCAGCACGGGAGTCGGCAGGGCATCCAGCAGGGATTCCAGTTGCGCGTACTCGCGACACAGGGCCTGAGCCGCCGGGTTGTCGCGCTGCCAGGCCTCGGCGGCGTGGCGTTCCTGTTCCGGCCAGCGCGCAGGCTGGCTGCCGTGGGTCTCGACGAGTTGCGCGAATCTTTCGGGTGTCATGTTCATGGTCAGCTCTGTGCTCTGATGGTTGTGTGTGCCGGCTCTCTGCTGGAGCCCGGTCAGTGTTTCAACTGCGCTTTCAAACTTCGCCTGGCGCGGGCCAGGATGGATTCCAGGGCATCCACCGAGATGTCCATGATCGTGGCGATCTCCTTGTTGGAGAAGCCGTGATAGTGGCTCAGCACGACCGCGCTGCGCTGGCGCTCGGGCAGGTCTTCCAGGGCCTGCTGCAGGGCTGCCAGTTGCTGGGCCTTCTCGGGTGCGTCCGCCGGGCGGTCACTGCCCTCGTGCTCGTCTTCGTATTCGCTGCTCAGCGAGGACTTGTCCTTGCGCAGGTAGTCGATGCACAGATTGTGTGCAATCCGGTGCAGCCAGGTGCTGACGCTGGCCTTTTCGCGCTGCCAGGTGCCGGCATGCGTCCACAGTCGCAGGAAAGTCTCCTGAGCGATGTCCTCGGTGTCCTTGCTGTTGCCCAGCATGCGAAAGGCAAAATGGCTGATGGATTTCAGATGCTGGCGGATGGCCGCCTCGTAGGCTCTGGAATCGCCGGCAACGATGGCCTGCATCAGCGCTTCGTCGTCTGTCATAGAGATCCTTGCTCCGTAGACCATCTGCCTGGTGACAACGCGTGAACAACAGGAGTTTCCTGGCCTGCGCAGTGATCTCGCCGCATTCTAAGCGGCGCTCGTGCTTGTTTCATTCACTGTTCACCGGAGTATACGCAGACCTGCACGATTTCTGTCGGCCCCAAAAGAAAACGCCCGACTGCGGTGCAGCCGGGCGTTGCAGAAAGCCTGCGGAAAAACTCTGGTGCTTACGAGCTGCCACCCTCGTTGCAGATGGTGGCCTGCAGCACGATGTCCAGCTGGCCGGGCAGGTCGCTGCCCAGATTCAGCAGCGGGAAATCCGGGAACTGCGTCGCGGTCTGGCCGTACAGCGCCGGTGACACGATGTTGGCGAAGCTGCCCTGACCGCCGACATAGGCGCGCACACTCTGCAGGTAGCGCGTCGGATCCGTGCTGACGACCAGTTCGAACGCAACCTGCAGCTGGCTGCCGTTCAGGTAGCCGATGACGGCGTTGCCGTAGTCGGTGCCATTGGCGCCGAGCAGGTCGGAGCTGAATCCGATCTCGCGAGTGCTGTCGAAGGTGTTCAAGTAGCCTGTGGCCCCGTCGGTGATCCCCAGCGGCGAGAAGGATGACACGCCTGTCAGACCGGCAGAGCTGGAGAGGTCGCCCTTGGCGAACACGTTGAAGCAGCCCTGGGGCAGGACCACGCCCGGATCTTCCTCTTCGTCCTCACAGAAATCGTTCTTGAAGGTGAAGTAGCGTGCCCAGCTGCCGCCCGCATTGATCTGCAGGGTGCCGGCCCAGGCGGACTCGGTCTGGACTACCGGGTTGGTAGTGCCGCCACCTGAACCGCCACCACTGGAGCCACCGCCGCTGGAGCCGCCCTCATTGCAAGGCTGGTTGCTGCCGTGGTTGTGACCCGCGTGGCTGCCATGGCTGTCTCCGGACTTGCCGGACTTGCCGGACTTGTCGGACTTGTCGGACTTGCCCTTGGAAGAGCTGCCACTGCTGCCCTTGTTCTTGCTGGAGGAGTTGCTGGCAGAGGACTTGCTGCTGCCATTGGCGGCATAGGCCACGGTGCTGCTGCTGTAGTCGCTCACGGCATTCCAGGACTTGCCGCCGCTGCTCTTGGCAGAGCTGGAGGAGCCTTTGCCAGAGCTGCCCTTGGAGCTGCCCTTGCCGGACTGGCCTGACTTGTCGGATTTGCCTGACTTGTCGGATTTCCCGGACTGGCCGGATTTGCCTGACTTGTCGGATTTCCCGGACTTGCCTGACTTGTCGGACTTGCCGTCGCCGCTGCCGCCGCCTGTGCCGCCGCCGGTGTCACCGCCGGCAATCACGCGGGAGACCACGGCATGCGCGGCCACGAACACGTCAGCGTTGCAGAAGGTGTCGGCGTTGATGGCCAGGCTGCTGAGGGGGATGGTGAAGCTGTGGCTGGCGCTGTTCAGATTGCTAGCGCTGTGCGGGAACAAGCCGATCTGCGGATTGCCACTGCCATTGACGGGCAGCAGGGACAGGTTGTCACCGATCCAGGCGTGGGCCTCGCTCAGCTTCCAGTCGCCGATCAGCAGGTAGTCCAGGTAGACGTTGTCCGTGTTGATGGTCACGCAGACAGCACCGACTTCAGTGGTCTGGCCGGCGTAGAGCACGGAGCACTGAGCTTCCGTGGGCGCCTGCGCCAGAGTCACGGCGCTGGTGAACAGACTGCCAAGCAGAAGCAGTGCGGCCAGGGTGGTTTGGAACAGTTTCATGATGCGAGCCTCTTTCCAGCGATTCAGTCCCTACGGTTACTTCTTGATCATGAGTGCAACCGAAATTGCACAGTCCTTGATCAGGTTGAACACATTTTGACCGAAGTCCAGACCCACCGCGAGACCAAACAGGGGTAAAAACTGGGTCACTTACCGTAAGAAAAATCGCACACGCGGCCCCGACTGTGAGCCGCGTCACAGCTCAGCCCGGCAGCATGCGCACCTCGTGCTGCGGCACGGGAATGCGGATATCCGCGGCCTGCAGGGCATCCAGGATGGCCAGGTTGGCGAGATAGCGCGCCTCGAAGCGCACCGAGGTGCGGGCCCAGAAGCGGATGCCCAGGGTCATGCCGTTCGCCCCGAAGGCATCGATGCCCACCTGCGGGGCCCGCTCGCTGCTGATGCCTTCCACGGCCTGCAAGGCCTGTTGCACGGTGCTGATGGCCAGGCGTGGATCGCTCTGATAGGCCACATCCACGGTCAGCTCGACGATGGTGTCGCGCTGCGAGTTGTGCAGGATCTCGCCCACGATGTGCTTGTTCGGGATGCTGATGCGCACGCCGTCCTCGTCGGTGAGCAGGGTGTAGGCCAGGTGCACTTCCTCGACGATACCGCTGACGCCATTCACCGCGATGGTGTCCCCCACCACGAAGGGGCGCGCCAGGATGATGTTGAACCCTGCGCCGTAATTGGACACCAGGCCCTGCACCGCGAGGCCGGCCCCCAGCGAGAGGGCGCCGATGGCGGCCACGAAGGGCGTCACGCTGATCCCGAGCTTGCCCAGGGCGATCACGGCCGTGAGCGCGATCACCAACAGGCGGACGGTGCTGGCGAGGAAGCTGCTGAGGGTCACGTCCAGTGCCCGCCGTCGGCACAGCGCCAGTAACGCGTGGTGCACCTTGTTCGCCACGAAGATGCCGGCCAGCAGCACGATGATGGCGCCGATGATCTGGAAGCTGTAGTTCACCAGGAAGCTGGTGACCTGGGTATAGATGGCGGTGAACTGCTCGATTTCCTGTTCCATGATGTTCTCCTGGGCTGAAGGATCTGCGGCCCATTGTACGCACTGGCGCCGTTGAGGCGAGCGCGCGCGGCATATCGACGGGCTGCAAGGGGCTGGGGTATTCTGCGGACGAATCCCCTGTCAGGCCCACCCATGCCGCACTTGCCTTCCTCAGATGACAGTTTCGCGCGCTCCGCGGGGCGCCCGCTCGCCCTGTTCGGGGGCGCTGCCCTGCTGGCCCTGGTGCTGCTGATGTTCCTGCTGGATTTCCTGGCGGGGCTTGCCAGCGCAGGCGCGGGAGGCACCGCGGGTGCGGTGGATGTGGAGCGCCAGGAGATCACCATCTATATGCGCGAGGAGCCGCCCCAGCTCAACAGCATGCTGACCACGGATGCGGTGAGCGGCATGGTGCTCGGGCACGTGATGGAAGGCCTGCTGCGCTATGACGAGAATGCCCAGATCGTGCCGGGCCTGGCCGA
>CAYQBR010000050.1:0-7676 GCA_964415735.1 uncultured Klebsiella sp.
TCAGCGCACTGGGATGCGATCGGCGCATTGTCCGACGTGGCGAACAGTGGCTGGTGCAAAGCGTTAAGTGACAGGTGCCCGTCTCGGGATGAGCCGCCTGTCTCCAATGAAGTTCTTTCAAGAAGAGAAGATGACAAATGGGTAGAAGTGTCGTTGTACTGGGTACGCAATGGGGTGACGAGGGCAAGGGCAAGATCGTGGATCTGCTCACGGAGCAGGCCGCGGTCGTTGCCCGCTTCCAGGGTGGCCACAACGCCGGCCACACCTTGGTCATCAAGGGCGAGAAGACAGTCCTGCACCTGCTGCCCTCGGGCATCCTGCGTGACAATGTCACCTGTGTCATCGGCAATGGTGTCGTTCTCAGCATGGATGCCCTGATGACGGAGATCACCCGGCTCGAGGAGCGCGGTGTGGTGGTGCGACCCAAACTCAAGATCAGCGCCTCTTGCCCGTTGATTCTGCCTTCGCATGCGGCGCTCGATCAGGCGCGCGAGAAACGCCTGGGCAACGAGAAGATCGGCACCACCGGGCGCGGCATCGGCCCTGCTTATGAAGACAAGGTCGCTCGTCGCGGCCTGCGCGTGGGCGAGCTCTTCAACGAGGCCCATTTCGCAGCACGGCTCAAGGAAGTGCTCGAGTATCACAATTTCATGCTGGCCAATTACTACGGCGTCGATACCATCGACTTCGAGAGCACGCTGGCCAACACCCTCGCCCTGGGCGAGCAGATCCGGCCCATGGTCAGCGACACGATCGAGATCCTGCACAGTCACCGCAAGGCCAACGACAACATCCTGTTCGAGGGCGCCCAGGGCTCCCTTCTGGACATCGATCACGGCACCTATCCGTTCGTGACCTCCTCCAACACCACGGCAGGCGGCACCGCCACAGGCAGCGGCTTCGGACCGCTTTACCTGGACTACGTCCTGGGCATCACCAAGGCCTACACCACGCGTGTGGGTTCCGGGCCTTTCCCCACCGAGCTGTTCGACGACACGGGAGTCCACCTGGCCACTGTCGGCAAGGAAAAGGGCGCCACCACCGGCCGTGCCCGCCGCTGCGGCTGGTTTGATGCTGCGGCCGTGCGCCTGGCAATCCGCATCAACTCGGTCTCCGGCATCTGCTTGACCAAACTGGATGTGCTGGACGGCCTGGAGACCATCAAGGTCTGCACGGGTTACAAGGGGGTCGATGCAGACGCGTCGTCTTACCTGATGAACATGGACAGCTACCAGGATCTCGAGCCCGAGTACGTCGAATTGCCCGGCTGGAGCGAGTCCACGGTCGGCATCAAGAGTCTGGACGAGCTGCCCGCCAATGCGCTGGCCTACATCCGCTACATCGAGAAGATCATCGAGGCGCCAGTGGACATCATTTCGACCGGGCCTGATCGAGAAGAGACCATCATCTTGCGGCATCCGTTCGCCTGATAAGCCTGGGAGCTCTGCATGGATGCCGGCACCATCAACAATCTGTTCCTGGTCGGCGCCATTCTGGTCGGGTTCAGTGTGCTTGTGAGTTCGCTGTCCTCGCGGCTTGGCATCCCGATTCTGGTCATCTTCCTGGGCGTGGGGATGCTCGCGGGTGAGGATGGCATCGGCGGCATCCAGTTCGACGACTACTCGCTGGCCTATCTCGCCAGCAACCTCGCACTCGCGATCATCCTGCTCGACGGCGGGATGCGGACACGCGCCGCGACCTTCCGTGTGGCGCTGGGACCTGCATTGTCTCTGGCGACCATCGGGGTGGTGCTCACGGCTGGGTTGACCGGCGGCATTGCCGCGTGGTTGTTCGACCTGACGCTGATGCAGGGCTTGTTGATTGGCTCGATCGTCGGGTCGACCGACGCCGCAGCGGTCTTCTCCTTGCTGGGGCAGCGCAGTCTGAACGAGCGGGTGGGTGCGACGCTGGAGATCGAATCCGGCAGCAACGACCCAATGGCCGTATTCCTCACGGTCACCTTCATTGAATTGCTGGCCTCCGGTGAGACGAACATCGGTTTGGCGTTCCTGTTGAGTCTGCTGCAACAGATGGGCCTGGGGGTCATCATCGGGTTTGGTGGCGGCTGGCTGTTGTGGCGGTTGATCAATCGCAGTGTGCTGGCCAGTGGCCTTTATCCCTTGCTCGCGGTGAGCGGTGGCCTGCTGCTGTTCGCCTTCACCAACATGCTCGGCGGCAGCGGCATTCTCGCCATCTATCTGTGTGGACTGCTGTTGGGGAATCGCCCGATTCGCAGTCGCTCTTCGATACTCTCCGTCTTCGACGGCCTTGCCTGGATAAGCCAGATCGGCATGTTCCTTGTGCTGGGGCTGCTGCTCACACCCAGTGAGCTGGCGCCCATTGCAGTGCCCGCTCTGGCGCTCGCGTTGTGGATGATCGTCATCGCGCGGCCTGCGGCCGTGTGGGTCAGTCTGGCTTTCTTCAGTCGTTTCAAGACACGCGAGCGCTGGTTCATCTCCTGGGTGGGGCTGCGCGGCGCGGTGCCCGTGATTCTTGCCGTTTACCCCATCATGGCCGGGCTGCCGGATTCACAGCTGTATTTCAATCTGGCCTTCTTCGTGGTGCTGGTGTCGCTGATTCTGCAGGGCAGTTCGCTGCCACTGGCGACCAGGCTTGCCCGTGTCGACATTCCCCCACAACCTTCCCCCATTGCGCGTACCGGACTTGAGATTCACCCCACCAGCCAGTGGGAGATGTTTGTCTACAAGCTGGGTGCGGAAAAGTGGTGCATCAACACCGAGCTCAAGCGCCTCCACATGCCGGAGGGAACGCGGATTGCGGCCCTCTTCCGCGGCAAGGAGCTGCTCCACCCAAGCGGCAGCACCAAGCTGATGGCGGATGATATTCTCTGCATCATCGGGCACGAACATGATCTGCCTGCCTTGGGCAAACTGTTCAGTCAGGCGCCGGTGTCCAACATGGACAACTGGTTCTTCGGCGATTTCATTCTCGACGCCAATGCACGATTGGTGGATCTCGCCCCGGTCTATGGGCTGTCTCTCGAGGGGTGTCGTCTCGATGCCACCATCGGTGAGTTCTTCGCCGAGAAGATGGGCAGCAAGCCGGTGGTAAGCGATCAGATCGAATGGCAGGGTTTCTTCTGGACGGTCGCCGCTGCAGAGCAGGGACATATCCTGAAGCTCGGTATGAAACTGGCGCACAAGGCGGAGTGACAGCAAGATCCGCTCACGGCTTTC
The DNA here is from genome assembly GCA_964415735.1 of uncultured Klebsiella sp. Lineage (GTDB taxonomy): Bacteria > Pseudomonadota > Gammaproteobacteria > Pseudomonadales > Pseudohongiellaceae > UBA5078. Next base: position 3,198 of record CAYQBR010000050.1, read on the forward strand.
GCCTCTGGATTTCTCATGATTATCACAACAAGAAGGAGTTACGCATGCATACCTCGTCTCGAATGAAACAGCTGGCAAGCCTGCTGTTTGCCGGCACTCTGCTGGCTGCCAGCGCCCAGTTGCACGCGCAGGGGCAGACGCCCCCTGCCGAAGCCCCTGCCGACTGGGGCCCGCTGTCCTCGACCCTGGAAGAAGTGCCATATCCGCATCCGGTGCATTATCTTGACGTGCGTCATTTTGGTCAGGATGGTCGCATGGCCTACATGGACGTCGCCCCGACGGGCACTCCCAATGGCCAGACGGCCATGCTGTTCCACGGCATGAACTTCGCCGGCAAGGGTTTCGAAGTCACGATCACGGCCCTGAGCGAGGCGGGCTTCCGCGTGCTGGTGCCGGATCGCATTGGTTACGGACGCTCCTCCAAGCTCGATATTCCTTACAACCTGCATATCTTCGCTCTGGACTCCAAGCGTCTGCTGGACCACGTGGGCGTGGAGAAGGCCGCCATCGTGGGGCACTCGATGGGCGGCATGGTGGCGAGCCGCTTCGCCATGACCTATCCGGAAGTCACCACGCATGTCGCGCTGGTGAATCAGATCGGTCTGACCGATCAGCGTCAGGGGCGTCCCTGGAGGGATTTCGAGGAGCTGTATCAGGCCACGCTGACGAACACCACCTACCAGAGCATTCTGCGCAACCACATGAGCTACTACCCGACCTGGGACAACAAGTACCTGGAGTGGGTGCGGTACCAGTACGGACAGACCCTGATTGCCGAGTGGCCTCTGCTGGCGCGCATTCGCACCTGGCAGCAGCAGATTCTGTTCCTCGACCCCGTCGTGTATGACTGGCAGCACATTCAGGCCAAGGCGCTGGTGATCGGCGGTGCCCAGGACAATCTGACGCCCAACTACGCCGACCTGGCGCGTCATGTGTCTGAAACCATTCCCAATGCCGAGCTGATTCTCTACCCCGGCATCGGACACAATCCACATTTCGAGATTCCGGAGCAGTATCACGCCGACCTGATTCGCTTCCTGCGGTCAGAGCCGTTGCCGCCTCCGGCGGACTGAGCAAATGTCACACATTGCCAAACCTTTCGCCTGATTCAGGATGGACTTGGACGGCCCGGGCTTTTATGCTTGGGCCGTTTAAGCAGGTGGGCCAAACCACCTGAAAAATCAGACTTTCGCGGGGGTTACAATGCACAAGTACATTCACGGTTTACTGCTCGGATTCTCCATCGCTGGGGCCGTTGCTCCAGTCAGCCTGCAGGCTCAGACCCCGGGTTACATGGAAGCCCGTTTCCCTCAACTGGCACAGTACCTGAATGCTTCCGAGGTGCTCCAGGCTGCCGTGTTCGACGAGATCGTTGTCAGCAATGAGTCCCCCGAGTCGCAGTTCGGCAAGACGCTGCTGCTGGAAGAGATCGTCGAATTGTCACAGGCCGAGTTCTCGCATTACCACACAGCGACCAACCACATGGCCATGCTTGGCCCGTTCCGAGTGTTCGAGACGCGAGCCACGCCCGGTCTGCAGTCCATGATTCGCGACGAATTCGATGACCAGGAAGTGGCGAGCGTGCTGTCCGCGAATGGCAGCATCCCGCCGATCGCAGTGGATGTGCTGGAGCGTGGTCGTCAGTTCGGCATCACCCTGCTGGACATCTATCTGGACAACAACGTGCTCGACAAGCACAGCGCTGTCGAGCAAGCCCTGCAGGAATACCTGAGCAATGACGCCCTGTCCGTTGCCGCACTGCCCAAATCGCCTGATCTGTTGTCCAAGCACCCCTATGCCTATGCCTTCCGTGTGGGCTTCCCTCAGCTCAGTGGCATGACATGGGCCTCCCAGTGGCTGCAGATCGCTGCCCTCGAGGCCACCATCCTCGCCGGCAATGACGCGGAGCTGGAAGCTGGCATCGCGACCGTCCTCGCCCTTTACGAGGAAAAGGTGTCCCCCACCCACGGCAGCCTGATGGGATTGCCCACTGACATTCCGACAATGCCTGCCATTGCGCCGAATGTGTACAGCTTCCACCCCGGTGCCGCCTATGTGCTGGACAATATTTCCTTGCTGAAAGTGGTGATTGGCGACCTTCTGGCGCATCCGGATGTGCCCGATCGTGCCGCGGCTATCGAGGCTGCCGTTGCCAATTACACCGACAAGACCAATAACCTCGACGACGAGATGAAGTATCTCGAGTTCGTTCTGCGTGGCGGCATCTTCAACCAGGGCGGTCCGGCTCTGGGCGGGTTGGCTCAGTCCGAGCGCAATCGCGGCCGTTCAGCCACTCAGCACGTGAGCAACTACCCGATGCGTTGAGCCCTTGGGCGCAGCGTTCGTGCGAATGAAGAGGTGAAGTGTCATGAATAAGGTTCATGCGTCCTGTCTGGGCGCATTTCTGGCGCTGGCATCCGGGACTGCGAGCGCTGCGCTCGACAGGACCGGTGACTTCGCGCTGCTGGACGCCGATGGCGAGTTTCATCAACTGAGTCGGTATCAACATCGCAAGGCTGTCGTTCTCATGTCCTATGCGCAGTCGTGCTCGGGCATGGATGCAAGCCTGGCCCGATATCAGGAATTGCATTCCCGCTATGCCGAGCAGGGCATCGAGTTCCTTCTGCTGGATTCCCAGGATCTGGATCGTGCCGCGCTGCGCGAGCTGAACATGCCTCTGCCGATCCTGCAGGACAATGGCCAGCTGATTTCCGAAGCGCTCGGCATCACTCAGGCGGGTGACGTTCGGGTGTTGAATCCGGATCGCCTATCGATGTTCTACGTCGGGGCTGTTGGCGACGAACTCGAAAGCACCTTGTCCGGATTGCTCACCACGAATCTGCGCGACACGGTCAAGACCGACAACACCTCCGGCTGCGCCATTGACTACCCCGTGCGCGACAGGCATGCCGCAGATGTGCCGGACTACGTGACAGAAATCGCCCCCATCATCATCGACAACTGCGCCTCCTGCCACAGGCAGTTCGGCGTGGGTCCCTTTGCGATAGACAAGTATGTGTCCTTGCTGGGCTGGTCGCCGATGATCCGGGAAGTGCTGCTGAACAAGCGCATGCCGCCGGCGCAGATCGATCCCAGCATCGGACATTCACCCAACGCCCGCTATGTGGCGACGGAAGACATCCAGACACTCCTGCACTGGTTCAATGCCGGTGCGCCGCGCGGTGAGGGCGCTGATCCTCTGGAGGCGCTCAAGTGGGTGGAGAGCAAAGAGTGGATTCTTGGCGAACCTGACATGGTGGTGAGTGCGCCACCGTTGCGGATTCCGCCTGCGGGTATCCTGGACTATGTCTATGCCGACGTGGAATTGCCCTTCACCGAGGACAAATGGGTCACGGCAGTGCAGTACATGCCGGATGCCACCAGTGCGCTGCACCATTTGATGGGCTTCGTCACGGCGCCGGATGAGGACTTCTGGGGCGAGGAGCGCCACAGCAATACCTCGAGCAGGACCTTCCTGGACAGCTACGCGCCTGGCAAGCCCAGTGCGACCACTTTCACCGAAGGGACCGCAGTGTTCATTCCCAAGGGCCACAAGCTGTCGCTGCAATTTCACTTCGTGGGAATTGGCGCTGAGTTGCAGGATGCCACCAAGATCGGGCTGTACTTCTCCGATTCACCCAATGGCGAAGGGCTGAAGCAGCGCCTGGTTCAGGCGGTGTCGGCGCAACTTGTGCTGCCTCCCAACGAGCATGATATTCCAGCGCATGCGGAGTACGTCTTCGAGGAATCCGTCGTGATCACGGGCGTACGCGCCAAGATGAATGCTCGCGGCAAGAACATGAAGTTCAGCATCGAGCTGCCCGATGGCACCATGCGGGACCTGTTGAGCGTGCCGGCGTACAACTATGGCTGGCAGCCACACTATGTCCTGGATGAGCCCGTGACGATTCCGGCAGGCACCAAGGTGCATGTCTCGGGGGCGTTCGACAACTCCATCTCCAATCCCTTCAATCCGGACCCGGATATCGAAGTGCGTACGGGATTGAACAGCACGGATGAGATGTTCACGGGGTACTTCACGTACCACAAGGCGGATTGATCCTTCGGGAAGATCTGCGAGCAGCGCTGTGGCTGCTTATGTCTAGAGTCGCTGAAAGAGCAAGGCCGCGTGTTCGACAATGAGCATGCGGCCTTTTTCATTCTGGTCTGTGGTGCACTTTGCGAATTGCGGGCAAACAAAAAGGGCCGTAGATCTGCATCTACGGCCCTTTCTTCATTCAGCGGGTGAGTCAGCGAGCCGACTCACGCTTGCCTCGATTACTCGGCGGCTACTGAACGCTGCTTGGCTGCTTCACGCTCTGCAACGAGTTCGGCGTAACCGGCGTCGTCCAGGTGAGTGATCGCGATCCAGGCGTGAGTCATTTCGTCAGCTGTACGGCTGCCCTCTACAACCCAGAAATCAGGATCGGGGTTGTTCGGGTTGTTGGCAGTGTTGTCATACCACTGCTTGATCACCAG
>CAYQBR010000051.1:0-7665 GCA_964415735.1 uncultured Klebsiella sp.
TGGGCAGCTGCCCGGCCGTGTTGACCTCGCTGCGGCGCAGGTTCTCGGTGAGGATGTCGAAACTGCCCTGCACCTGCACACGGACCAGGCCGTCCGGCCCGCCGCTCAGCTGCCAGTGCGCCGGCACGGCGTCGGGCAGATGCTGCGTGCGCAGCAGGAAACTGATGGGCGCATCGGCGCTGGCCTGCAGGGTGGCGCGCTTGTGGTAGGGCACGGCAAGTGGATCGAAGAGATTGTTCTCCAGGCGCCGGATCAGCGTGCCGGCGCGCAGCACCGGGTCGAGCGCGTGCAGATACGCTCGTAGCTCCACGGGAGTGCCCAGAGCATCGCACCACTGGCCGTTGGTCTGCTTCAGCAGGCCCATGAGCGCGGCGAGGCTGGCGCGCGTCTGCATGGCATCGTGTTCACCCAGAGCATCGAGCACGAGGCGCCGGTAGGCGTGGTGCAAGGAGCTGCGGCCGGCAGGATTGATGCCGCCCATGCCGATGATGACGGGAAGGTGTGCCATGTGGAGTCCCCTGTAGCGTGAAGGCGTCGCTACTATAGTGAGACGCCCTTGCGCGGAACTATGGCAAAAGAGACAGTTTGCTGTCCATTCTGGCCATAAGACACCTGTCCGGACGACCGCATCATCGCTGCCGCGCGCATTGCACGCCCGCGCGCTGGCGCTATAGCATAGCCGCATGATCACTGCCGACTATCTGCACCGCCTCCGCCAGCTGCACCAGACGCTGGGCATCCCCTCTGACTACGCCCGGACCACTCGTCTGAGCCTGTACGAGGAAGCCGTGACCCTGGTCGAGACCGAGCCCGACGTGCACGGGCGCGTGCTGCGCCTGACGCCCGCAGCCCTGGCCGCGTGGCAGGCCATGAAGCAGACGGCGGCGGCAGACGACGTCGTGCTGCATCTGGTGTCCGCCTTTCGCAGTGTCGATTACCAGGCTCAGCTGATCCGCCGCAAGCTCGAGGCCGGCCGCAGCCTGGAGCAGATCCTGCTGGTCAATGCGGCGCCGGGCTACAGCGAGCACCACACCGGCCGCGCCATCGACATCGGCACCCCCGGCTGTGCCGACCTCGAGGAAGCCTTCGAGGACACGCCCGCCTTCGCCTGGCTCATGTCTCGCGGGGCCGCCTTCGGCTTCACGCTGAGTTATCCGCGTGACAACCACACGGGCATCTGCTACGAGCCCTGGCACTGGTGCTGTTCGACTTGAACAAATCTGAAGCAATGGGGTAGGCTGCAGGTGAAAGTTGAAGAAGGAGAGGGAATGCAAACCGCTCGACTCGCCGCAGCGAACTGTCTGCTGGCACTGCTGATTCTCGTCACCTCCCTGCGTGCTCTGGCGCAGGAGCCGCAGATGCCGTTCGAGGACTGGCTGGCCATCGTCATTGTCGAGGCGCGCGAGCAGGGCATTCGCGAAGACATCATCCAGCAGGCGCTGGTGCCCGTCACTCCCATCCCCCAGGTCATCAACAATGACCGCAGCCAGGCCGAATTCACCGAAACCTTCGAGCAATACCTCGAGAAACGCGTCACCCAGTGGCGCATCGACACCGGGCGTGCCCGCCTGGCCCAGCATCATGACCTGCTCGAGCGCGTCGGCGCGCACTACGGTGTGGAGCCGCGCTTCATCGTCGCCTTCTGGGGCATCGAGACCAACTACGGCAATTTCACCGGCGGCACCGATGTCATCCGCGCGCTGGTGACACTGGCCTACGACCCGCGCCGTGCCGACTATTTCCGCCGCGAGCTGTTCAGTGCGCTGCAGATTCTCAACGAAGGCCACATCACCCATGCCGACATGAAGGGCTCCTGGGCCGGCGCCATGGGGCAGAGCCAGTTCATGCCGTCCAGTTTCGTGCAGTACGCCCAGGATTTCGACGGTGACGGGCGCCGCGACATCTGGACCACCCCGGCCGATGTGTTCGCTTCCATTGCCCAGTACCTGAAGGCCGCCGAATGGCGCGACGACCAGACCTGGGGCCGCGAGGTGCAGCTGCCCGCTGACTATCAGGCGCGCGCCAGCGAGTGGGCGCAGCCGCCGGCCCAGCATTCCTGCAGCGTGGTGCGGCATCACACGCAGATGCTGCCGCTGGCGCAGTGGCAGCAGATCGGCGTGCGTCGCATCGACGGCAGCGATCTGCCCACCAACGACTTCGTGGCGTCCATCATCCAGCCCGATGGTCCGCAAGGGCGCGCCTTCCTGACCTACCAGAATTTCCGCGCCATCCTGCGCTACAACTGCGCGAACAATTATGCGCTGTCCATCGGCCACCTGGCCGATCGACTGGCCGGGTATTGAATTGCGGACGACACACACCACATTCATCAACAGGCGTCGCAGAGTTTGCGACAGATCAACGACGAGGAGGGCACGACAGAAGCAGCATTGAGTCAACAAGCAACGTGTAACGACAACAAGGAGACTTTCGCAATGACCAACGAATTCCAGATTGTTTTTCACAATATCGACCAGTCACCCGCATTGACCGAGAACGTCAACAAGCGCATCCAGAAGTTGCAACGATTCAGCAACGACATCATTGGCGGACGCGTGGTTCTCGATTGTCCACACAACAATCACCACAAGGGCAAGGTCTTCAGCGTTGCCATCGAGATTCACACCGCGTCGCGCGAAGTGATCGTCAAGCAAGGTCAGCATGACAAGCCGGAGCACGAGGATATCTACGTGGCCGTGCGCGATGCCTTCAATGCCGCTGAGCGTCAGCTCAAGGCCATCGACAAGAAACATCGCAAAGGCACCCTTGAGGCCGAGAACTTCGAGGTGGTGCCCGATGTCCCCACTTCACAGAGCGCTGCCGCCTGAGCAGCGCAGCACAGGAACGCAGGTATGTCACTGACAGAACAACAGCGCATGGAACTTGAAGCCGCGGCCTTCCGCCGACTGCTCAAGCACCTGGATGACAACAAGCAGGTTCAGAACATCGACCTGATGAACCTCGCCGGGTTCTGTCGCAACTGCCTGGCCAAATGGTATGCCGCTGCCGCTCAGGAGAAGGGGCTGGCAGTGGACTACGAAGCGGCCCGGGAGATCGTCTACGGCATGCCTTACGCGCAGTGGAAGGAAAAGTTCCAGCTGCCCTCCAACCCGCAATAGATCACAAGGGAGAGACCCTGCAGGGTCGTGCTCAGTGCCTCCGGCGCTGGTCACGGCTCTGCAGTGTCTACACACCCGTCGTGTCGTGGCGCCTCAGAGCGATTGCGCTTCCACGTTGAACAGTTTCGTGCGCACCAGATGCCGGTATTCATTCGGCGTGATGGCGTTGACGCGCTTGAACAGCGCGGAGAAATGACTGGTGTCCTGATAGCCCACCGCGAACGCGATTTCCGCAATGCTCAGATTGCTCTGCTTGAGCAGGGCCTTGGCCTGCTGCAGGCGCACTTCCTGCAGGTACTGCAGCGGCGTCTGTCCCGCCGCGAGACGAAAGCGCCGGTTGAACGAGCGCACACTGATGTCGAACTTCGCCGCCAGGCTCTTCAGCGTCACGTCCTTCTGATAGTGCTTCTGCAGCCACTCCTGGATCTTGATGATCTGCTCGTCGTGGTGGGTGTCCTTCTCCTCGCTGGCCAGCAGCATGGATTCGTAGGAGCGCTTGAGCTCGTGCGTGAAGTGGTGCGACACCTCGTCGGCCACCGCCGGCGTGAACAGCCGTTCCACAAAATGCAGCATGACATCACGTACCGCGTTCACGCTGCCGGTGCAGTAGAGCCGGTCGGCATGGGTGATGAAGCGCTTGCGCTGCAGGGTCACGCGCGGGTAACGCTTGCGGAAATCATCGAAGTAGTACCAGTGCGTCGTCGCGTTGCGACCGTCGAGCAGGCCCGCCTCCGCCAGGAAGTAGCTGCCGGTGCCGACGCTGCAGATGGTCGCGCCCTGCTCGTACTGCGTGCGCAGCCAGGCCGTGATGTCCGGATTGGCCTGCACCACCGCATTGGGGTTGCCCCACAGCGCCGGAATGAAGATCAGGTCGGTGTGCGCAATGTCGGCCAGGCTCAGCTCGGGCTGCACGCGGATGCCGCCGACCATGGGCAGGGGCTGCCCGTCGGCACTGGCGATCACGAATCGGTGCTGGTCCTTGCGGCGCCGGCGGATGCGCTGAATGACCTCGGCGGCCTGAATCATCTCCAGGGGAATGGTGATGCTGGAGGCCAGCGCGCTCTCGATGGCGAGCAGGGTGACGTGCTTCATCGCGCACCCTGGTAGGACACGCGCAGCACATACCACTCGCGCCGCCCCCCCGGGGTCTCGATGCTCACCTCGCTGTCCTGCGTCTTGCCCAGCAGGGCGCGGCCCAGGGGCGCGTCCACACTGATGTAGCCGGGCTTCTCGGCGATCTCGTCCTGACCCACCAGACGGAATTCGTGCTCCTGGCCCGCTTCGTCCTCCAGCGTCACCCAGGCGCCGAAATAGATGCGCGAAGGGTCGCTGGGGGGCTTGTCCACGACGGTCAGCAGTTCCAGGCGCTTGCGCAGATGGCGCACTCGGCGGTCGATCTCGCGCAGCCGCTTCTTGCCGTAGATGTATTCGGCGTTCTCGGAGCGATCGCCCAGCGCGGCGGCATCGGCCACTTGCTGCGTCACGATCGGGCGCTCGACGCGCCACAGGTGATTGAGTTCGTCGCGCAGGCGTTGCTCGCCTTCGACGGTGATGTAGTGGGAGATGCGGGGGCGGGGCTTGTCGTCTGCCATCGTTCACTGCGGCCGGGCCGCTTCCTGGTTTGATGCGGTGGCGACAGCCCGCTGGGCCGCCGCGCTCAGGCAGGCACGATAGCCGAATTCCGCCGGCTTGGCATCATTCCAGGGGCAGGGGCAGCTGCCGGCGCGCGGGATGCAGGGCGTAAGGGGACGCGCTTTCCTGCACGCCCCCCAGCGGTTCCAGACGCACCCCCAGGCCGATCAGCCGCACCGGCCGGTTACCGCGCGCATGGGCCTCGCGGCACAGCTGTTCATAGCCGGCGAGGTCCGTCTGCAGCGAGCTGGCCTCGATGGTGGTGGACACGAAATTGTCGAACTTGAGCTTGAGGTATTTCTTGCTGACCCGGTACTGCGCCAGCGCGTTGTGCAGGCGGGCGAGCATCTGGCGATGCAGCTCGGGCAGTTCGGCCAGCACGGAATCGAGCGAGGGCAAGTCGGCGGGAAAGGTGTTCTCGACACTCAGGGACTTGCGCGTGCGGTCGGTCACCACCGGCCGTTCGTCGATGCCGCGGCAGAGCCGGTGCAGACTGCTGCCGAAGCTGCCGAAGTGCTCGGCCAGCGCGGCCTCGTCCAGGGCGCGCAGGTCCTCGCAGGTGTGGATGCCCAGGGCATTGAGGCGCGCGGCGGTGACCTTGCCCACGCCGAAGAGCTTTTGCACCGGCAGGGCGCGCACGAAGGCATCCACCTCGTGGGGTTTGACGACGAACTGCCCGTCGGGCTTGTTCCAGTCGCTGGCGATCTTGGCGATGAACTTGTTGGGGGCGATGCCGGCGGAGAGCGTGATCCCGACTGTCTCGCGCACGCGCTGCCGGATCTCGCGGGCGATGAGCGTGGCGCTGCCCTGGCAGGCCGTGGCGGCGCTGACGTCCAGATAGGCCTCGTCCAGCGACAGCGGTTCGATGAGTTCCGTGTAGTCGCGGAAGATACGGTGCACGGCGGCAGAGGCTTCGCGGTACTTGTCCATGCGCGGGTGGATCACGATCAGCTGCGGGCACTTGCGCAGCGCGGTGGCCATGGGCATGGCGGAGTGCACGCCGTAGCGGCGCGCTTCGTAATTGCAGGTGGCGACGACGCCGCGCTGTTCCGGTCGCCCGCCGACTGCCACGGGCTTGCCGAGCAGGGCAGGATTGTCCCGAGTTTCGATGGACGCGTAGAAACAGTCGCAGTCGCAGTGAATGATCTTGCGGGGAGGCGCAAATGCAAAGGGGTCAGAGACATCTGCCTTGGCAAGTGTCTCTGACCCCTTTGCAGCGCTGGAGTCGGGCTCGCTCACGACGGCTCAGCCGTGGCGGCGCTCGAAGTCCTGCATGAAGTCCACCAGGGCCTGGCAGCCTGCCAGCGGCATGGCGTTGTAGATGGAGGCGCGCATGCCGCCCACCACACGGTGCCCCTTCAGGGCGTACAGGCCGCGGGCTTCGGCTTCACTCAGGAAGGCCTTGTCCAGCGCGCTGTCTGCCAGCGTGAAGGTGATGTTCATCTGCGAGCGGTGAGCCTTCTGGGCCGCGCCGCGGTAGAAGTCGGTGGCATCGATCGCGTCATAGATCAGCTTGGCTTTCTGCGCATTGATCTTCTCGATCGCCGGCACGCCGCCCTGATCCTTCAGCCACTTCAGCACCAGGTTCATCATGTACACCGCGAAGGTGTTGATGGTGTTGGGCATGGAGTGGTTCTTGGCATAGGTGTCGTAGTTCAGCAGATTCGGGGTCTGCGGCATGGCGTGGCCGATGAGGTCCTTGCGGATCATCACGGCGGCCATGCCTGACGGGCCGAGGTTCTTCTGCAGACCGGCGAACACCACGCCGAACTTGTTGTAGTCGATCACGCGGGACATCAGCTCGGAGGTCATGTCAGCCACCAGCGGGATGTCGCCGGTGTCGGGGAATTCGTTCCAGCGGGTGCCGAACAGCGTGTTGTTGCTGGTGATGTGGACATAGGAGGTGTCCGCATCCAGTGTGGACACGTCGTAGTCGGGAATGTGGTTGAAGTTGCTCGCCTCGCTGCTGGCGACGGTGACGGCCGTGCCGTAGCGCGCGGCTTCCTTGCGGGCCAGCACGGTCCAGTGACCGCTCTCGATGAACGCCGCCTTGTGCGCGGGCTTCAACGGCATCAGGTTCAGCGGAATGGCGGCGAACTGCATCTGCGCGCTGCCGTGCACATACAGAATGTCGAAGTTGTCCGGCAGGCCGGCCAGCTCGCGCAGCAGGTTGTCAGTCTCGGTCAGCAGGGCTTCGAACTCCGCGCTGCGGTGGCTGACTTCGATGACGGACATGCCCAGGCCGTTCCAGTCCAGAAACTCGTCTCTGGCCTTCTCCAGCACGGGCAGTGGCAGCATGGCCGGACCGGCCCCGAAGTTGTATACACGTTTCATGGTGATTTCCTGTTTGCAATGGGTGATTCGGTATGCCGGTGGCGCGCTCTCAGAGCACGCTCACCTTGATCACATCCTGGATCGCTGCAATCTCGGCCAGCACCGCATCGGAGGGGCGTGACTCGACGTCGATCAGGTTGTAGGCAATCTCGTTGCGACTCTTGTTGATCATGTCCACCACGTTGAGGTTCTGGTTGGCAAGAATCGACAGGATCTGGCCCAGCATCTTGGGCACGTTCTTGTTGCTGATGGCCAGGCGCGTGCCACGGGCGGCGCCCGGCGCGCGGTCGAGCGACACGCTCGGGAAATTCACGGAGTTGCGGATGTTGCCGTTCTCCAGGAAGTCCATCAGCTGGTCGGCGGCCATGACGGCGCAGTTGTCCTCGGCTTCGTCCGTGCTGGCGCCGATGTGCGGCATCAGGATCACGTCGTCGCGGCCGATCAGCTCCTTGCAGGGGAAGTCGCTGACGTACATGCGCAGGCGCTTCTTGTCGAGGCCGTCGACAATCGCCTGGGTGTCCACGATCTCGTCACGCGAGAAGTTCAGCAGGCACAGACCGGGCTTCATGTTGGCCACGGC
>CAYQBR010000052.1:0-7556 GCA_964415735.1 uncultured Klebsiella sp.
ACGCTCTTCCGATCTTGCCGGGGTCGGTCTGGTGCCGGACTTGCCAGAGCCCGTGGCCCAGGTGGTGCGCAATGTCTGCAGCGCCATCATCGTGCTGGTGCTGGCACTGGCCATCGGTGGATCGCTGAATCTGGTGAATGTGCTGTATGCGCGCCGTGAGGATGCCCAGCGGCGCCCGGTGAAGGGCTATGTGCAGGTGGTGCAGATCGTGGTCTACCTGCTGGCCGCGATTCTCATGGTGGCCGCGCTGATCGATCGCTCGCCCCTGATCCTGCTCTCCGGTCTGGGCGCCATGGCCGCCGTGCTCATCCTGATCTTCCAGGACACCCTGCTATCGCTCGTGGCCAGCGTGCAGATCACCTCCAATGACATCGTGCGCGTGGGCGACTGGGTGGAGATGCCCCAGCTCAATGCCGATGGCGACGTCATCGACATCGCCCTGCACACGGTGAAGATACAGAACTTCGACAAGACCATCACCACCGTCCCCACCAAGCGCTTCATTTCCGACCCCTTCAAGAACTGGCGCGGCATGCGCGAGGCCGGCGGACGGCGCATCAAGCGCTCGTTGCTGCTGGACCAGCACAGCCTGCATTTCCTGAGCGCGGACGAGGTGGAAGACCTGCGCCGCTTCCGCCTGCTGGGGGAGTATCTGGAGCGCAAGGAAGCCGAGATCCGGGCATGGAACCGGGAGCTGGAAGAGCAGGGGCGTGACCCGGTGAATTCGCGGCGCATCACCAACATCGGCACCTTCCGCGCCTATGTGGAGCGCTATCTGCGCGCCCACCAGGGCGTGCACCAAGGCATGCCTCTGCTGGTGCGCCAACTGGAGCCGACCTCGGACGGCCTGCCGCTGGAGGTGTACTGCTTCACCAACACCGTGGTGTGGGCGGACTACGAAGGCATTCAGTCGGACATCTTCGACCACCTGCTGGCCATCCTGCCCGAGTTCGGGCTGCGGGTGTTCCAGCACCCCAGCGGCGCCGACATGCGGGAAATGGGTCAGGGCTGAGGCAGCACGACTGTCAGCAGGGCCTCGCCGAATTCCCGCAGCAGCGCCTCGTCGCACACGCGCGTATCGCCCTGCCACTGCAGTGCGGTGCCCCAGGGAGGCACGTGCACAAACAGCACCTGTTCGATGGCTGGCGTGATTTCCCGCAATTCCTCCAGCGTGTAAAGCAGCTCTTCGCACAGATAGGCACCCGCGTCCTCGGACAGGCGCACGGGGATGCCTTGCGCCGCGAGCGCCTCGCACAGAGCGTGGCAGGCGAAGCTGCTGCGCCGTTCGGCCGGGCCTGTCGGCGAGTTCGGTTCCCCGGCGGGCACGCGGCCCTCGTTGTCGGCACGCTCGCGCCGCGCGTTCCGGGCCAGGGTCTCCAGTCGGAAGATGCCCGGTTCGCCTTCGCCCAGGCTCAGGATCAAGGACGGTGTCCCCGCCTGCAGCGCCTGCGCCAGTGCCAGGCGGGGAGCCCCCCAGCACACGGGAATCTCGATTGCGCGCAAAGCGTGGCCGCGGAATTCGCCCGGGCGCGCCAGGGCGCTCGCCGCGACCCAGGAGGCGTTGACGGCGCGTCCGTCGAAGGGGGTGAATCCGGTGATCAGTATCTCGTGCATGAAGCCTCTCTATGCGCTCGCGCCGCTTGCGTGTCATGCGCGCCCGGGTATCCTGCAGGCAGCTCAGTCATGAGGAGTCGGCCATGAACCCCACCCATACCCTGCATGCCCTGGGCCAGCGCCTGTGGGTCGACAATATCACACGCAGCATGCTCGACAGTGGCACCCTGCAGCGCTACATCGACACGCTTCAGGTCACGGGGCTGACGTCCAATCCGACCATCTTCGACGTGGCCATCGGCAGCGACACGCAGTACGACGCCGCCATCGCGCAGAAGGCGCGTGAGGGGCTGGCGGGTGAAGACTTGTTTCTGTCCGTGGCGCTGGAGGATCTGTGCCGGGCTGCCGACCTGTTTCTGCCGCTGCATCGCGCCAGCGACGGTCAGGACGGCTGGGTGTCCATGGAAATCTCGCCCCTGCTGGCGCGCGACACGGCCGGCAGTCTGGCGGCGGCGCAGCACATCTTTCGTCTGGCCGCCCGGCCGAACCTGTTCGTGAAGATTCCCGGCACCCCCGAGAGCCTGCCCGCCATCGAGGCGGCCATCCATGCCGGCATACCCGTCAATGTCACCCTGCTGTTTTCCCGCACGCAGTATCTGGCGGCGGCCGAGGCCTGGATGCGCGGGCTCGAGCGGCGGCTGGAGGAAGGCTTGCCGCTGGATGTGATGAGCGTGGCCTCGGTGTTCGTGTCGCGCTGGGATGTGGCGGTGCGCGAGCGCGTGCCGGCTGTCTTGCAGAATCGACTCGGCATCGCCGTGTGTGAAGAGACCTGGCTGGCCTCGCTGCAGCTGCGCGCCTCGTCGCGCTGGCAACGTCTCGCCCAGGCCGGTGCGCCGTGGCAGCGGGTGCTGTGGGCCAGCACGGGCAGCAAGGACCCGCAGGCCAGCGACACGCTTTACGTCGACGCGCTGGCAGCGCCGGACACCATCAACACCCTGCCGGAGAAAACCCTGCTGGCCTTCGCGGACCATGGTCGGCCTGTGCAGGGCATGACGGCGGCTGACGAGCGCACGCGTGCCTTGCTGACACAGTACCGCGCGGCGGGCATCGATCTTGACGCGCTGGCGCTGCAGCTGCAGCAGGAGGGCGCCGACGCCTTCGTGAAATCCTGGCGAGCGCTGCTGGCGCGCATCGCCCAGAAGAGTCAGGCGCTGCTGCACTGATCGGTGATCACGTCCCGCATCTTGCCATCCAGATAGAGCCAGCGTCCCTGCAAGCGAAGAAAGGCCGAGTGCTCGTGATGGATGTGGGTCCTGCCTTCGGCATCCACATAGGTGGCCTTGAAGTCCACGCGGCCGCGGTCGCCTTTCTGATCGTCGTCAATAATCTCGAGTCCCGTCCATTGCAGGCTGGAGTCGTCGAGGCTGTCTGCGGTCACCGGTCCCAGCGTGTTGGGGTGCCAGGTGCGGATCAGGTAGTCGCCATGGCCGCCCAGGGCGTAGGCCGTGTAGCGCGAGCGCATGAGTTGCTTCGGAGTGCGCGCCTGCTCTTGGCCGGCAAGGAACGGGCCGCAGCAGCGCGCGAAGGGTTTCCCGCTGTCACAGCGGCACAGAGTGATGCTCATCAAGGGTGTACCTGTTCAAGGGGCGGTGGTGGCGGTCTCGATTTCGTACAGCTCGCGCAGATAGACCCGCCACTGGGCGTAGAGGTCTTCCACCGGGCCGCTGAGGCCGCTGATGTTGCGACTGAGTTCCAGAACGGCCGGTGCTGTTTCGCTGACAAAGCCGGATGAAAGAGCGACAAACTCCTGCTCGAAGATCTTGCTCCATTTGTAGCGGTTGTAATTCTGACTGAGAGATTCAAAACTGCCGGTGCCGAGCACGCCATCGCCATTGCGCGCCCGCTCGGCATTGTCGCGCTGATCCATCACCTGCTCGAAGGAGTACTGGCGCCAGATGTCGTAGCGCGGCTTCACGTCCTGATACAGAGCCTCGTAGTATTCGTCGAGCGTGTCGATGAACACCTCGTGCCGCGCCTGGATGTCCCGCACATGGCCCAGCAGCGGGTCGTCGCTGGCGGGCAGGCGTTCGTAGCTGAGCTGGCCGGTGGCATCTGTCTGCAGATACACCGCGAACGCGTCCGGCGCCATGTCGGCGGCATGGCGCAGCAGAGTGGTTTCCTGAATGCGGGCGAGGTCCTGCTCCGTCAAGCTGTTGCGCACCGTCAGCAAGTCATTGGCGATGGCGGCGTGCAGATCCTGGAAAGGGTCCGGACCGTCGGTGATGCCGCCGCGCAGTGACGGAATGCTGTCGGGGTAATCGGCCGTGCGGGCGATGTCGGCATAGGCCCTGTCCAGCCAGACGCGGCCGGTGCTGTCCACGGCACGCAGCTGCAACAGCAGGTCAGCGCCGGTGGATTCGACGATGGTGGCGCTGATGAGCAGGTCGAGCGACGGGTCGGCCTCAGGCAGCACCCGCACCACGCCCCATTGATTCGAGGCCAGCAGCGTGTGCCGCAGGGCCACCGGGAGGTAATGCGTCTCGGTGTCCCGGATCTGCGCGAAGATCGCGGCGCCGGGCAGGGTGACGTCCTCCGGGTCGGCCTCGGTGGCGAACACCGTCACGCCGATATCGAGCATCTGCAGTTCGGCGGGCATGCCCTGCAGGACATTCAGGCTGACCGTGCCCACTGGCGCGGGGCCGACGGGCTCCGGAGCGCGAGTGTTGCCGCAGGCGCCGAGCATGCCTGCCAGCAGGAGGCTCAGGCCTAGTCTGCTCGCTGCGCGCATCATCGAGTCGGCTCCGCAGCGCTTGGCGCCGTCCCATCCAGCGCATTGCAGACGAGGCCCCTGCTCAGGGTCTGCACGCAGTTCATGCCCTCCTCGGGCGCCTCGTAACGGGTATAGAAACTTCTCAGGTTGAAGGGCTGGGAGTCGCTGCTGGACACGCTGGTGAGCATGCTCAGTTCCTGGCCGCCCGGGTCGACGCTGAAGCGATGCTCGATCAGCACCCCCTCGGCCAGCACAATCTGGAACACCAGCTGCAGACGATCCCAGCCACACAGTTCCGTGCCGTGCGCGCTCGCGAAGGTGTTCTCGATGTCGGTCAGGGTGCTGCACACCAGCGCAGCATCGCCCTGGCGCTCGATGCGCACTTCGTTGCCATCCTGCGTGATGCGCAGGGTGGTCTGACGAGTGATCAATTCTGCCAGACGGGCATGGGCGATCAGATTGCCCACGCCGCGGCGCGAGCCGCTCATGCCGATGGCTCCGGCGTCTCCGCGCCCCTGGCGCTGCATCTCGCGATTGAGCTGGTCGATGACCCGCTGCACTTCCTCTTCCCATTTGTCGCTGCGGCCGAAGTCCTTCTGCCAGCTGCCTGCGAACAGCGGGCGCAGGGGAGTCTCCCGGCCACTGACGGCCGGGTCGCGCAGCACCGGTTCATCGGCAGCGCGACTGGCCACTGGCAACAGGCACAGACACAGCAGGCCGAGCAGCGGCAGGGTGCGGTGCAGCAGGTGCGGGGCAATGGGGCGGGCAATGCTCATCGACGGTCCGGGCGGGTGAATGTGGTTCGATTCTAGTGAATTGGGCGGTGGCCGCCTAGCCGCAGGACAACGACCGAATGGTGCCGCGAAGAATCGGCCAGGCCTTGCCCAAGGGGCTCAACGCGAGCCTGCACGGGAGGTTTACGCCTGCCCGCCGCCGGCACCGGCCGGCCGCGAGCGGCGAGGGGTGGTGATTACTTGCTGAGGGCCTCGCGAACGGCCGGCTCGAGGCTGGTCAGCCCCCAGGCCTTGCCAGTGGCGATGGCGGATTCCAGCGGCTGGCCGGCAGATTCGGCAGCGCTCAGGGCGCGCAGGGCGCCGACGCGATTGCTGCTGGCGCAGTGTACCAGGGTCGGCTGGCCTTCCAGGCTGCTGAGCAGGTCCTGCAGCTTGCGGGCGTTCTCGCTGGTCACGTCGCCTGCGCCGGCCACCGGGATGTTGTGGAACTCCAGGCCGAGCGAGCGCGCGTATTCGGCCTCGTCCCAGTCCACTTCACTGGCGGGGCGCAGGCTGATGATGTGCTTGACGCCTGACTTGGCCAGGACCTGCAGCTGCTCCTGCGAGGGCTGTCCGCTGGCGAAGACATTCTCGGCCGGGGTGCTGAGGTTGAGGATATCGGCACTCTGGATGGCGGCGGTGTCGACCTGGGCCTGGGCGAGTCCGGCGGCCAGAGCGATGACGCTGACCAGCGCAATGCGGAACAGGGCCAGCATAGAGCTGGCTGCGGTATGGCGGTGTGTGTGCTTCATGGCGGTGTCCTGTAGGGGTTGCGAGCGGGAGTGGTGCTTCAGGACGCGAAGAGTAAAAGCGAACGCGTGCGAAGTCCATGCCGTGATCGTGCGGACGACAAAGGGGAAGCAGGGGGATCGAGTAAGTGGTGCCCAGGAGAGGACTTGAACCTCCACGGCCGCAAAGCCGCCAGCACCTGAAGCTGGTGTGTCTACCAATTCCACCACCTGGGCAGGAGGGGATAATGCAGGCGCGCACTTTAGCCGCGCGAAATGCGTCTGTCAACGCCCGTTTTGGATTTATCCGGGTAATGGCTGCGGCACCCGTGTATACTGGCCGCCAGCTCAATCATCAATGGCAGGATATGGCAAAGAAATCGAAAGAACTCGACAGCATCAAGGACCCCTTCGCAAGCCGGGAAGCGGAAAACTACGAAAATCCGATTCCCAGTCGTGAGTACATTCTCGAATACCTCGAACAGACCGGCGAGCCCGTCAGCTACGAAGCACTCTGCGAGCACATGGGGCTGGAGTCTCATGAGCAGACCGAGGCGCTGCGGCGCCGGCTGATCGCGATGACCCGCGACGGCCAGCTCATCAGCAATCGTCGCGGCGTGTACGGGCTGGTCAATCGCATGGAGTTGATCAAGGGGCGCGTGCAGGGGAACAAGGACGGCTACGGCTTCTTCATTCCCGTCGACGCTTCCGGAGATCTGGTGTTGCCGGCTGCTGAAATGCAGAAAGTCTTCGATGGCGACATCGTGCTTGCTCGTGTCAGCGGCGTGGATCGTCGCGGCCGTCGCGAGGGCATGATCGTCGAGGTGCTGGAGCGCCGCTCGCGACAGATCGTTGGTCGCTACTACCACGAAGCCGGTTTCGGCGTGGTTGTGCCGGACAATCGCCGCAACAGCCACGAGATCATGATTCCCGAAAAGGAAACCCGCGGGGCACAGGATGGTCAATTCGTGGTCGCCGAGATCACGGCCTACCCGACCCAGCGCCGCAAGGCCGTGGGCACCGTGGTCGAGATCCTGGGTGATCACATGAAGCCGGGCATGGAAATCGATGTCGCCATCCGCAGCCATGACATTCCTCACGTCTGGCCCAAGGCAGTGCTGGAAGAGCTCAAGGCCATCCCCGAGGAAGTCCCGGTGGCGGACTGTGCCCAGCGCATCGACCTTCGCTCCCTGCCCTTCGTCACCATCGACGGGGAAGACGCCAAGGATTTCGACGATGCCGTCTACTGTGCGCCCGAAGCGAACGGCGGCTTCCGTCTCTATGTCGCCATCGCGGATGTCTCTCACTACGTTCAGGTGAACTCGGCGCTGGATGAAGAAGCCATCAATCGCGGCAACTCCGTCTATTTCCCCGGCCACGTGATTCCGATGCTGCCCGAAGTGCTGTCCAACGGGCTGTGCTCGCTCAAGCCGAAGGTCGATCGCCTGGTGATGGTCTGCGAGATGCAGATGAACAAGCTCGGTCAGGTGCTGGACTACGATTTCTACGAAGGCGTCATCCACTCCCATGCGCGGATGACCTACAACGAAGTGGCCGACATCCTGGAAGAACCTGAGTCCGAGATGCGCGAGCGCTCAAAGGCGCGACTGCGTGAGCGCTACGCGGATCTGCTGCCGCCGCTGGAAGCGCTCTATGCCGTCTACAAGCGGCTGGCGAAGCTGCGCCAGCAGGCCGGCGCGCTGGATTTCATCAGCACCGAGACGCGCATCG